>NZ_JANRHN010000012.1:0-88947 GCF_024733745.1 Bacteroides sp. ET225
GTATTCTTTTTAATGCGTCAGCCCTGCTCACTAGAGTGATACGTTCGTATCACTCTAGTGAAGAGATGTCTTCACTGGAGTGATGTAATCTCCTCACTGGAGTGAAGAGGTTGGTGTGCCTCAGACTTTTATGCGGACAAAGGCTTGTCTTTTACGGAAAATCCTTATTTTTGTCGGTGAAACTTGGGGATAGTTGACCTCCTCTTTGCGCGAATGCGTTTATGACTACAATTTGTAAATAATTAATGATATGATGAAACATTTGTTTGTTGCCACGGTATTGGCGGGAAGTCTGTGTGCCGCACCCTTTGCCTATGCGCAGGAGCGCCTTCCCGAATACCTTCAGGCTGAAAAGTTTACCAAATCCAAACTCGACCACATGCTGTTTTCTACAACGGTCGATCCGCATTGGTTTCAGAAGGGCGATTCTTTCTGGTTTACCTATAAGACCAGTGAAGGCACGTTCTGGTATGTAGTGAATCCCTCGGCTCGCTCGAAAGAATTGCTTTTCGACCGTGAGCAGCTTGCCTCCGAGCTGACGGCAATCATGCACGATCCTTTTGAGGCTCGCCAGCTCCCTATCCGCAACTTGAAGGCAAAGGAGGACGGGCGCACCTTTACGTTTGAAGTGGTGTCTTCGCAAGACGAGAAGCCGGAAAAAGGAAAGAAGTCCGGCAAGAAGGAAAAGAAGGTATATTATTTCTCGTATGATTACCCGACTCGCAAGCTGACCCATCTGGAAAAGGCGGAAAAAGAACCGAAGAGGCTGGGATGGGCGTCGGTTTCTCCGGATGAAAAGACGGTGGTTTACGCCAAAGACTGCAACCTTTACCGGATGAGCATTGAGGACTACCGCAAGGCGCAGAAGGACGAAAAGGACAGCACCATCGTTGAAGTGCAGCTTACCAAGGACGGTACTCCCGATTTCGGCTATGGAATCCCTTACAGCATGTTGAACACTGATACGTTGTGCAACGGAAAGCGCAGGGGTGTGTGGGGTGCCTGGTCGCCCGATTCGCGGTATTATGTGACCATCGTTCTTGACCAGACTGATGTGAAGCCTCTGTGGGTTATCAACTCTGTTGCCGAGCCGCGCCCTACGCTCGAAACTTATAAGTATGAGATGCCTGGCGAAACGGGCATGCCCGAATATCATCTGTATCTGTTTGACATGCAGAACAACACGCGGAAGGAAATCAAGACATCGGCCTGGAAGAACCAGTCGCTCGACCTTTCGTTCAAGCCTCGTGAACAGAAGCAGCGCGACAAGGAGTTCGCTCCCTCGGTGTGGCAGGGCGACAACAACCGTTTCTTCCTCACCCGCAGCAGCCGCGACCTGCACCGCATAGACGTGTGCACCTATACGGTCGGGCAGGATTCGATTGTGCCGATCGTGGAAGAACGCATGAACACTTATCAGGAAACCCGTCCGATTGAGGTGTTCAACGGAGGCAAGGAGTTCATTCAGTGGAGCGAACGCGACGGATGGGCGCATCTGTATCTGTATGATGACAAGGGAAACCTGAAGAACCGCATCACTTCGGGACCTTGGCACGTAGAGCGTGTGCTGAAGGTGGACGAGGCGACACGCACCGTTTATTTCATCGCAAACGGGCGCGAGAAGGATGAGAATCCGTATTATGAGCACCTCTATAAAGTGAATGCTGACGGAAGCGGACTGAAGCTGCTGACGAAAGGAGATTATTTTCATCAGGTGAAGGCCGATGATGACGCCCGTTTCTTTGTTGACAACTATTCGCGGGTAAATACCGTTCCCTGCGCCGATCTGATTGACCGGAACGGAAACAAGGTGATGACTATTCAGGAAAGTGACTTTTCGCAGCTTAAGCTCGCCGGGTATCAATTCCCCGAACTGTTCAAGGTGAAAGCGGCTGATGGAGTGACTGACCTGTATGGAGTGATGTACAAGCCGTTCGACTTCGACTCGACCAAAGTTTATCCGATTATCGACTACGTATATCCGGGCCCGCAGGTTGAGGCGGTTTATTACCCGTTCACCCGCATGAGTGTGCGTACCGACCGTTTGGCGCAGGCTGGTTTCATCGTGATATCCGTAGGCCAGCGCGGAGGTCATCCCAGCCGTTCGAAATGGTATCATAATTACGGCTACGGCAATATGCGCGATTATCCGCTGGCCGATCATAAGGCAGCCGTAGAGCAGCTTGCTGCACGTTACTCCTTTATTGACATCGACCGAGTCGGCATCCACGGACATTCGGGAGGCGGCTTCATGTCGACCGCAGCCATCTGCCAGTATCCGGACTTCTATAAGGCAGCCGTTTCGTGTGCCGGAAACCATGACAACCGCATCTATAACCGCTGGTGGAGCGAAACCCATCATGGAGTGAAGGAAGAGATCTCGGAGAAAGGGGATACTACCTTTGCTTACCGTATCGCCACCAATCCGGATATTGTGAAGCAGCTGAAGGGACATCTGATGCTTGTGCACGGTGATATAGACAATAATGTGCATCCCGGGAATACGATTCGCGTGGTCAATGCCCTGATCCGTGCCAACAAGCGTTTCGACATGCTGATTCTTCCCGGCCAGCGTCACGGATTCGGCGACATGGATGAATATTTCTATTGGAGGATGGTAGACTTCTTCTCAGAGCATCTGAAAGGGAAAAAAGAAACTTCGGTTGACATACCGCGGAGGTAACGGCCATCGCAGTATGTTTATATGACAAGGGCTTGCGGTTCATGACGGAATTCAGTTTCCTGAATGTGCTGCAAGCCTTTTTTCTTCGGGCAGGTGCATAAAAAAAGCGAGGTTCAGATTCATGAACATCGCCGACATCCTAAAGAACCCCCTTTACGGGTTCTTTTCATCTTTTGTCTAGTCATTTTTGTTTGTGTTATCCTTTTATCAATCTCTTCTTTACCAAGAGAAAAAACAATTAATCTTTGAAAACTTTACTTCTTTGTTACCTTAATCTAATACCTTTAAAACCTTAAATTAATACCTAAATGTAAATTGCTTTTTACCTTAAAAATATTAATATAAATCTAATACCTGATTTTTTATCTTTTTACCTTCTGGTTTCACAACCACATTGCAAATGTACGTTATTTTCTTTATATGGCAAGCATTTGGTAGCTGTTTTTTGGTGATTTGCTTGTTTTCATGACATAAATCAAGAAAACATGTGCTTGTCTGGCTTCTGGCTGCTTCTGGAGCGTGTGCGATAACGGAATTTCTCATGAAATGCAGCGGCTGAAAATGTCCATTCTCCTGTATGTGTCAAATGGGTAACTTCAGCCGTGTCATTTGGCTGTTATTGTTAAATCTGTATCCGGATGCTCCCGCTTGTTCTTACAGGCGCATGCCGTTTATTCTCAGCACACGCTGGTTGCTGCTTCCCTTGAACTCCAGATGCGGCGAGTATTGTTCTTCGATGAACCGGCCGTCTACCAATACGTCGATGTGTTTCAGGAGCGGGCTCCGCAAAGGGTCGTTCTGTATTTCTTCCAGCGTATATCCCGTATAGCACCAGATGTTCATGCCGGTCTGCTGCTTGACTGCTTTCAGCACTTCGGCAAATTCCTGGGGATTGAAGAAGGGGTCTCCCCCGGTGAATGTCACTCCGTCCAGCAGCGGGTTGGAGTTTATTTCGCTGATAAACTTTTGCAGAACTTTCCCGGTGAGCGGGAATCCGGCGGCCGGATTCCATGATTCGGGGTTGTGGCAGCCTTTGCAGCGGTGAGAGCATCCGGCAAGATAGATGGAATACCGGATGCCTTCACCGTCGACAATCGTTTCGGGATAGGTGTACAGGTAGTGCAGCATTCTTATGAATGTTTTACTCTGTCGCTTTCTTCTGCCCGCTTTGCCGAGTTCCAGCTGTTCAGGTCACCGGTAAGATAGCCGGTGATGCGGCGCATGCGGAGTATGTTGTCGCTGTTGCATACGGGGCATTTGCTGTAAATCACTCCTTTGTATCCGCAATTGTGGCATGTGTCTACCGGGTGGTTGATTGAGCCGTATCCGATCTGTTCGTCGTGCATTGCTTTGACGATTTTCACGATGGCTCTGACATTCTTCTGCGCTTCGCCGTCCAGTTCTACGTAGGTAATGTGCCCTCCGCGTGTCAGTGCATGAAAAGGTGCTTCGCATTTGATCTTTTCAATGATGCTGATCGGCTCCTTTACATCCACATGGAACGAATTTACATAATAGTCGCGGTCGTTCACTCCCTCGATAATGCCATATTTCCGTTTGTCCATGCGGGTGAAGCGCCCGGACAGTCCTTCGGCGGGAGTGGCGAGTACGGAATAATTCAGGCGGTATTTCTGCTTGTATTCGTCGGCCACCTTGTTCATTTCCTCTACCGCTTCGTAAAGCGTGTCCCATGCTTTCCTGCAATGCCCGTGCCCCTGTCCGTACAGTGCGGCCATAGCGTTGTGCCCGCCGATAAAGCCGATTCCCAGCGTGCCTTGATTCAACACGTCGCCTACTTCATCGTTGGGATTCAGTCTGCCTCCTCCTTTCCATACGTCGTTGCTCATCATAAAGGGGAATTGGCGTGCCAGCGCTGTACGCTGGTACTGGTAGCGCGCGTAGAGTTGTTCTGCGATGAATCTTGACATTCTGTTGACGGCCTGCAGGAACAGTTCTTTCGCCTTTTTTTCCTTGTCTTCTCTGTCTGTTGACAGTAATTCCGCCTGACGGACAGCTTCGATGGCCAGGCGCGGAAGGTTCATGGTTGTGAAAGAAAGGTTTCCCCGCCCGAGCGAAGTCTTTTCGCCGTTGATGTTTTCAAAGACACGTGTGCGGCATCCCATTGTCGCCAGTTCATAGCGGTAGCGTTTGGGGTCGTCTGCCTTCCATTTTTCGTTTTTGTTGAATGGCGTGTCAAGAAACATGAAGTTGGGAAACAGTGCCTTGGCCGTGGTGCGGCAAGCCTTCAGAAAAAGGTCGAAGTTGGGTGTTTCAAACTTTATTTTTCCTTCTATGGCTGCGTCGAGATCCTGCATGGCAAGGTTATAGTCGGCTTCGGAATACGAAACCCCGTCCTTTACCTTGAAAATCTGGATAGGAAATACCGGCACTTCGCCTTGGTTTCCAAGTCCTTCTGTGGTAGCTTTCAGCAGTTCCTCCATGACCATGCGTCCTTCTGCCGAAGTGTCTGTCCCGTAATTGATGGAACTGAACACCACCTGGTTTCCTCCACGCGAGTGCATGGTGTTTAGGTTGTGTATGAATCCTTCCATCGCCTGATGGGTTTCTTTCCGTGTCTGTTGGAGTGAACGGTGCAGCAGATGTTCCAGCTCTTCCATTGAAACCGTTATCCCGGCAGATTCGAGCGTGTGGAGCAGCGCGGACCTGGATTGTCTGTCGGGCTCAACTGTGGTGAGCAGTTCGCCTGCGATGGCATGAAGTTTCTTCTCGTCGTGCTCCGTTCCTTTCATCTCCAGGAAAAACGAAAGGTTGGCCGCCACGGCTTTCTGGAAAGATTTCAGCACGCCTTTCGCCATGAAGAAGTCAAAGGCGGGGATTGCCTGGCCGCCATGCTGCTCGTTCTGGTTTGTCTGGAATATGATAGTAGCCAGCGTTGCATAGCTTTGAATTGACTGAGGTGTGCGGATACTGCCGTTTTTGGTGTGGAAGCCCCTTTCAAACAGATCGTCCAGGTCGTATTGGATGCATGTGGTCGTTTTGGTCGGATAATAGTCGAGGTCATGTATGTGAATGTCCCCGTTCCGGTGGGCTTCCGCATACTGTGACGGCAGCAAATATTTGTATGTATAATCCTTGGTGATTTCTGATGCGAATGTCATCATTTGTCCGGCGGGCGTATGGCTCGACATGTTGGCGTTGCTCAGGTTCACGTCATTTTTGTCGATGGCCACGATGCCGTCCATGATGTGTTTGATTTGTGTTTTCCGCTCACGTTCGGTGTTTCTCCATTGGCGGTAGATGATGTACTTTTTTGCCACTTCAGGCTGGTCCTTCATCAGTTCGGTTTCTACCATGTCCTGGATTTCTTCCACTCCGATGGTAGGCTTTGCGATGCGTTTCACCACGTTGCGGGTGATTGATTCGATTTGTTTTTCCCGGTTTTCCATTCCGGTCGCCAGAAATGCCTTTCTGATGGCGTTGCTGATTTTGTCGCTCGAAAAGTCTTCCCGCTTTCCGTCGCGCTTGATGATACAGGTTCCGACTGTGTTCATTTTTTTCTGTTTTTAGTTGATGTACAATAGTTGTTTTCTTGAAGGCAGGTCTTCTGACTGATCTTTCCCCTATGGCGCCTTCCCGGTCTGTCAGACCAGTGGCTGTGGTTTACGTGCCAAGGTTCGTTAAGAATTACAGCAGCGGGTACTGTCGCCGATTCGCACGGCGTTCCCTTTTGAAACGTTTCCGCTACCTTCGGAAAACGAGTCAAAGATAAGAATAAAAAAGAACACTTTGAAAATCGAAAATTTCGTTTCTGTCTAAATTTGGGAAACTTTATCGGAGTAAAAATGCTTTGTGGTATGTTGTATAACGGTTATTTGGGTAACTGTAATTTATAATGATTTTCTTGTTTTGAAATATTGAACAAACTTCTTATGACTTATTCGTCTGATTTCTTCGGCTTCGGATCCGGGAGATTCACGGGTGTCAGACCCATTTTTTTTGCTTTCTCCAGCATGTAATTGAAGGCGGCGTCATGCTCGTTGGGTATTACTCCGTCAAGTATCGCATCTTTAATGGAACTTTTCAGGCTTCCGATCTCCCGGCAAGGCTGCAAGTTGAACACATGCATGATTTCACTCCCGTCTACTGGCGGCTGGAAGTTGCGGATGCGGTCTTTTTCTTCAAGGTCTTTGAGTTTCTGGCGCACCAGCCTGAAGTTGTCGAGGAAACGTTGTTTGCGTGCCTCGTTTTTTGATGTGATATCTGCTTCGCACAGCATCATCAGGTCGTCAATGTCATCTCCGGCCTCGAAAAGCAGGCGTCGTACGGCCGAGTCGGTCACTTCCTCATCGGCAATTACAATCGGACGCATGTGAAGCCCTACCAGTTTCTGCACGTATTTCATTTTCTCGTTCATCGGGAGTTTCATCTTGCGGAAGAGTTCGGGAACCATTTTTTCTCCGATGAAGTTATGGTTGTGGAACGTCCATCCGTTTTTCGGATCCCAGCGTTTGGTGCGTGGTTTTCCGATGTCGTGGAGGAGAGTGGCCCATCGCAGCCATAAGTCGTTGCTTACTTTTGCGATATTGTCCACCACTTCCAGCGTGTGGTAGAAGTTGTCTTTGTGAGCCCGTCCGTTGCGTATCTCTACGCCTTGCAGCGCAACAAATTCTGGGAAGATAAGTTCCAGCAGGCCGCAGCGGTCCAGGTCGATGAATCCTTTTGAAGGAATGGGAGAAAGCAGGATTTTGTTCAGTTCGTCGGCTATCCGTTCGCGCGAGATGATTTTGATGCGCTCTTTGTTGCGTTCAAGCGCATTGAATGTTTCGTCATCGATATAGAAGTTCAGTTGGGTGGCAAAACGGATGCAGCGCATCATCCGCAGCGGATCGTCGCTGAAAGTGATGTCCGGGTCGAGCGGCGTGCGGATGGTGCGTTCCTTCAAATCCTTGAGTCCGTTGAACGGATCTACAAGTTCGCCAAAACGCGCCTTGTTCATGCATACAGCCATGGCGTTGATGGTGAAGTCTCTCCGGTTCTGGTCGTCTTCCAGTGTTCCGTTCTCTACCACCGGCTTCCGGCTGTCGTGGCTGTATGATTCTTTGCGCGCTCCTACAAATTCCACTTCCGTGTCCCGGTATTTTACCTGCGCTGTTCCGAAGTTCTTGAAGACAGACACTTTGGCTCCGCGTCCCAGCTTCTGGCCGAAAGCCTGCGCCATGCTGATTCCGCTGCCCACCACCACAATGTCAATATCTTTGGACGGGCGGTTGAGAAAAATGTCGCGCACGTACCCTCCCACGATGTAGCATTCCAGTTGCAGCTCATCGGCAGTTTCAGATATCAGTTTGAATATTTTGTCCGTAAAGTGTTCTTTAAGTTCCATCTGTCTGTCTTTTGAATTCGGGCTGCAAAGTTAGACATTTTTTTTGAAAGGTGGAAGCCGCAGGTGTTCAATGGAGCGCGGGAAACAGAAATGCTTTTGAATGATTTTGTCTGATGTTTGTTCGGTTTTTGCTGAAAATTTGTATTTTTGCTTGATATATAAAGGCTGGATTATATGAGAAAGACATGTTTATTGGTTTTGCCGTTGGCTCTGATGCTGGCGGGCTGCGGCAGCGATGAGAAAAAAGCTGATGCGCTGTACAGGCGCGCCGAGGCATCGTATGCCGGAGGCAACTACAGTCAGGCCAAATTGCAGATTGACAGCATACGCAATCTTTATCCGAAAGCTTTCGAGGCGAGAAAGGCCGGCATCAGGCTTATGCAGCAGGTTGATCTGGCAGAACAGCGGAAGACGCTGGCCTATCTCGACAGCATGATGGCCGTCAAGAAGGCTTCACTTGATTCGATTGTCGGAAAATTTGTATTGGAAAAGGATACGGCCTATCAGGAAATAGGCAACTATTTTTATCCTACGCAGGTGGTAGAGAAGAATATCGGGCGGACTTTTCTTCGCGGCCAGGTCAGTGAAGCGGGTGAAATGTCGTTAACTTCCATTTATTGTGCCGGGGGCAACATTCATCATACGGCTGTAAAGGTGAGTGTGGGAGATAATTTCGCGCAAACTCCTCCTTCGAGCGACAGTTACGAAACAACCGATTTGGGAAGACCCGTCGAGAAGGCTGATTACAAACAGGGCAGTGACGGAGGTGTGATTGCTTTCATTGCGGCCAACAGTGACAAGAAATCCATGCGTCTGGAGTTTATAGGCGACCGTAGCTATACCACCACGATGTATGCCAATGACATCAAAGCCATTGCCGAGTTGAGCGGTCTGGCGCGGGTATTGTCAAGTATTGAGGAGATAAAGAAAGAGCAGAAAGAAGCGAACCTGAAAATCCGCTTCGTTACCCGAAAGATGCAGGAAAGCGCCGCTGGTGATTAAAGCGGCGCAGAAAGTTCGTCAAGCGTTTTCCCCTCGAAGGCGCAGATGGCTTTCTTGTAGCTTAAAGGAATATCTACGGGTTCTTTTGTCGCGATGTCGTAGCCGACAAGTACGGTACGGCATTGGCATTTCAGCACGCCGCTGGCCTGGTTGATGGCGCGCTGGAGGAGCGTGAAGCTCTTGTGCCCCAAATGAATTACGGCAGTTTCTATAATCAGCTTGTCGGAAAAGAATACGGGAGCCAGAAAGTCTGCGTTTATGTTGGCCACAACCACGCTGAAATCCTGCCATTCTTTCTCTCCGAACACTTCCCGGAAATAGGAAGTCTTTGCCAGATCGTAAAGTGAAAAATAGACGGAGTTGTTCATATGTCCGTACTGATCCACATCACTGAACCGGATCTGAACGGGGGTTACGTGCTTAAATTGGACATCTTGTTCCATAGTATAACTTTTTGTTAGTGCTTTTCGGTTTTTATATTTTCCAAATATATATCTTTTTTGTTGAAAAATGCCAGCGTTGATGGATATTTTTTTACTTTTGTCTGTCATTATCTGATGAAAGTTCAAAAACAGTTTTAAATATGGAACATAAATTTAGCAAAGAAACGCTCTGCGTGCAGGGCGGTTGGACTCCCAAAAACGGTGAGCCTCGTGTGTTGCCCATTTATCAGAGCACCACATTCAAATACGACAGCAGCGAACAGATGGCACGTTTGTTTGATCTGGAAGACAGCGGATATTTTTATACCCGTCTGCAGAATCCTACGAACGATGCGGTAGCCTCCAAAATAGCGGCGCTTGAAGGAGGCATAGGCGCAATGCTTACTTCGTCGGGGCAGGCCGCCAATTTCTATGCGGTATTTAATATCTGTGAGGCGGGCGGGCACTTTGTCTGTTCTTCGACCATTTACGGCGGCACATTCAATTTGTTTGCCGTGACAATGAAGAAGCTGGGCATCGATTGTACGTTTGTTGATGCGGATGCTCCTGAAGAGGAAATTGACAAGGCTTTCCGTGAAAACACGAAGTGTCTGTTTGGTGAAACGATTTCCAATCCGAGCATCAATGTGCTGGATATTGAGAAGTTTGCACGGATTGCGCACAAGCACGGAGTGCCTCTGATTGTGGACAATACGTTTGCCACACCAATCAATTGCCGTCCGTTTGAGTGGGGGGCAGATATCGTGACGCATTCAACGACCAAATATATGGACGGACATGCCACTTGCGTGGGAGGTGCTGTTGTTGACAGCGGAAATTTTGACTGGGAGGCTTATGCGGACAAGTTCCCGGGACTGACTCGTCCTGATGAGTCGTATCATGGGCTTACTTATACCAAAGCGTTTGGCAAGATGGCTTATCTGACTAAAGCTACCGCTCAGCTGATGCGTGACCTCGGTTCGATTCAGTCACCCGAAAATTCGTTCCTGCTGAATCTGGGACTGGAAACGTTGCATCTGCGCATGCAGCGTCATTGTGAAAATGCGCAGAAGGTTGCCGAATGGCTGGAAGCCAATCCGAAAGTGAAATGGGTGCATTATAGTGGACTGAAGAGCAACAAATATTATGCGCTTGCCCAAAAATATATGCCTAACGGTTCATGCGGCGTAATAGCATTCGGCCTTCAGGGAACCCGAGAGGATGCCATCCGGTTTATGGACCACCTGAAGATGATTTGCATTGTGACTCATGTGGCAGACGCGCGTACTTGTGTGCTTCATCCTGCCAGCCATACACACCGCCAGCTTTCGGACGAACAGTTGATTGAGGCCGGCGTGGCTCCCGACCTGATTCGTCTGTCGGTAGGCATTGAGAATGTGAATGATATTATAGCTGACCTGGAGCAGGCTATGGAGCAAATATAGTTGCTGTCCGGGTTTGTCCAGAATGGAAAGTAAAGCACGAGGTTCACAGAGAGGTGAAATGACAGAAACTCTGTGGCTTCGTGCTTTGTTTTTCAGAATGAGCAGAAAAATGTTACCAGAAACGGGACGCTGAAATCAACCAGAAAGCCGTGAAAAATCGACACGACAACAAACTCTTGCCCGGCGCTGCGGGTAATGATGGGGAGTGTGGTGTCCATTGTTGTAGCTCCTCCGGCAGATATGGGAGCCAGGTTGCCGAACCAGCGCACCAGTAGCGGAGCGCAGAGCAAAGTTATCATTTCGCGCATGATGTTTGAAAGCAAGGCTACGGTGCCCAGTTCCGGCCCTTTATATTCGGTGATGAAGATGCTGGATAAAGAGTAGTAGCCGAATCCCGAACCGATTGCCATACAGTCGGCCGCACTCCGTTCCGGCAGAATCAGGCTTGTCAGTGCAGAAGCAGCCAGTGTGCCGAGTATCGTCATGATCGGAAGGAAGGCAAGCCGCGGGTTGAGCGAACGGAAGTTGTTGAGCGTCTGCGGGTTGTTTCCTACGCTGAGCCCTACGCTGAACATCAGTGCGCAAAGCGCATAGAAACTGATGTCGCTTTGGGTTATGTCTATGGGGCATAGATGGAAAAGTCCGGCCAGTACCCCGATTGTGAAAAATCCGACAATAATCAGGCTTCCTTTCATTTCGCAGATTCTTTTTTCCTTGTTTTGTTAAGCCGGGCCCATAGTATTTTGGCTGCGATGCAGCTTCCTGCTACGGCTGCCACTGTAATGACAAACGCTTCGATGCCCAATGTGCCCAGGCCTTGTATGATTTTTTCATTTTCTCCCACTTCTATTCCGAGCAGGAACAGCAGTATCCAGATGAGCACTGTAATGATTCGGTTGAGTTGCGGCAGCTGACGGTTGCGGAGCAAGAAACCGAGGCACATCCCCCCGAGCATGAATCCGATGACTGTAAACATTTCTTATAGCGTTGAATGGTGCATGCACAAAAACACAGAAACACCCGCCGCACAATCTTCATTCCCGAAGCTTTGGCTTTGTGTTTCTGCGTTTTGGTTGAGATCGTAAAATCTGAGATTACTTAAACGACTTTTGGTAGATGTTCAAAACCTCCTCATCCGTCAGCGGACGCGGGTCGAGCGTGAAGAGTGCTCCCATCGTATCCCTTGCGTTCTGTACCATCTTGGGGAAGTCTTCCATTTTGATTCCCCAGTCGCTGAGCTTCAGCTCGTGTACTTTGCATTCCTTCTGCATGCGTACCAGCGCATCGATGAAATCGCTCGGGCGGTTGCTCTTCAGCTGGGTCATCACTTCCGCCATCTTCATGTAGCGTTTCATGCAGTCGTTCCGGAATGTTTCGAAGTAAGCTTCGCTGATAGCGATGAGGCCGGCTCCATGAGGCAGTTGCGGATAATAAGCACTCATGGCGTGCTCCATGGAATGTTCCGACGTGCAGCTTGAGGTTGATTCAACCAGTCCTGCCAGCGTGCTTGCCCAAGCCACTTTGGCGCGCGCTTTTATGTTGCGCCCGTCAGCTACGGCTACAGGCAGGTATTTGTATAGCAGGCGGATGGCTTCCAGGGCATACAGATCGCTTATCGGTGTCGAGCAGTTGGCGATGAAGCCTTCTGCTGCGTGGAAGAAAGCGTCGAATCCTTGATATGCCGTAAGGTGCGGAGGTATGGAAAGCATCAGCTCCGGATCGATGATTGACAGGGCGGGGTAGGTCAGTTCGCTGCCGAATCCGATTTTCTCTTTTGTGTCTTCGTTGGTGATGACGCTCCAAGGGTCAGCTTCCGTTCCGGTTCCGGCGGTTGTGGGAATGGCTACAACAGGCAGCGCTTTGCTGACCGGCCGTCCTTTCCCTGTGCCGGCAGGTATATAGTCCCAATAGTCGCCCGGATTGCATGCCATCACGGCTATGGCTTTTGCCGAATCGATGCTGCTTCCTCCGCCCAGTCCGACTATGAAGTCGCATTTTTCGTCCTTGCAGAGCGCTGCCGCCTCCATGACATGCTTTTTGGTGGGATTGGGAAGTATCTTGTTGAAAACAACCGATTCGGTTTCATTCTCTTTCAGCAGTTCGATGACCTTGTCCAGGTAACCGTATTTTTTCATGGATGTGCCTGAAGAGATGACAATCAAAGCTTTCTTTCCGGGGAGCTTTTCCGTTGCCAGCCTCTTTATTTCTCCGCATCCGAACACGATGCGTGTCGGGATGTACAAACTGAATACCGGATTTGTGTTCATAATGCTTAATGTTTAAAGTTTGTTTATTCAAATGTACGAAAAGAAACGCATAAACCGTGGTGAATAGTGTTAAAAATAATGATACCTCCCATTACTTGGCCGAGAGCGGTTGGCCGACGAAACGCGGACGCGCGAAAGGCTTGCCGCTCAAGGTTGTCCGGCTGGATACGGCACGCTGCCGCGACTGTTTGGTCTGCAGGTCAAAAGTCACGAATGTGTCGAAGTCGGGCGAAGTGTCTGTGCCGTCTTTCATCACCCGGTCATAGATCGCTTTTCGTGACGGCGCGTTGAATCCGGCGTTGTTTTCGTTCATCATGCTGTTTTCTGTGGGGCGGTAAGCACCGTAAGCATACGTGCAGGCACCTTCAAAGATACCCAGTCCCTCATCGCCGTAGTTTTCGTTTTCAAGGAACTGATGCCAGAGTACCTCGCTTCTATCGTCTGTGAAGTCCACATTCTGTGCCCATCCGTATTGCGACTGGAGGTTCTGGATCTGTTCTTTTTCTGCCTTCGGGATCGAATTGCTGTAAGCGTATTCATCTTCGAGTTTTGCGAATCCATGTCCTACGGCTTCATGAACAAGCACTTCTCTGAAATGCTCGCTTTCAAGGCTGTCTATCACCGGGCAGTAAGCGATGGCGAAATCCGTCATATCAGGGTTGGTGAAGCCGTAATAGGTAGTTCCGGCATATTGGTTTGTGTTCAGAATGACTACAGCGAGAACCTTGTCATAATCGATGTCCTTGACACAGTGCGTATAGCTGATGACTGCAAAGCTTTCGCCCGTGATGAGCGTGCTCCCGCCCCCTTCCAGGCTGCATCCGAAAGCTGTTTCATAGCCGCTCCCGAAGATATTGTTTTTTGATACGGCGGTTACCGTATACACGTCAAAATAGTCTTTCAGCGATGTGAAAGGTTCTTCCGTGAAAAGATTTTCATAGGCCTTTTCCATGGTCTGGTCGTAAGTCCCGTTGCTTATCTCCGCATCAATGAAGCCGTCGCCCATCAGCACGATAGGAATCCCGTTCCCTATTGTTGCCGACTGCAGCGTCTTTACCTTTCCGTCTTCAGAATAGTCGGTTGACTCGCTTCCGGTGCTTCCTTCCTGGATGATAGTGACTGTGGCCAGGATTATCTGCTGCCTGCTTTCTTCTTTTACAAAGTATAATGAGCAGACGCGGCTCTGCACTGCCGGGTTCGGGTCGACATTCAATGTCAATGTGTATTGGGTGAGCGCGCGTGAATCGGAATCTTGGTTGATCCATGAACTGTTGCCGATAATCATCAGTTTGTCGGCACTGATGGACGTGGAGAATTCGATGTTCAGTTCGCCCCCTTCCGAGTCTATCTGATATACGTTTTGCGTCAAGTGCACGTAGTCGGAAGTTTCCTGCCTGATGGTAATTGTCCGGCTGAGTCCTTCCGAAGTCAGTATCAGTGAAGCAATGCGGCTTTCATCCGAGTCGTTTTCCGTGAGGGCCATGATGGTGATCGCGTTTGTTCCGGCGGTACCCTCTGTCGCCGAAATGGTCAGCCAGTCGGCTGAAACCTCGGCTTGCCAGTTGAGTTCGCTGGTAAAGCTGATTGTGGACAGGGAGCCGGCTTCCGATGCCAATACGATATCTTCCGTGATGCTGAAAGAAAATCCGGGTTTTACGTCGTCTTCGGAGCATGAAGTGAATGCTATGGCAATAGCGATAGCAATGAGCTGGATGGCAGAATGCAGGTATTTCATTGTCGTATAATTAAGTCTGCCCAAATGTAGGAAATATTCGTGAATTGCGGAATGTTTTTGACTGCTGTTTGATAAAAAAATGCGTCGGTCGGATTCGGGAGCTTTTATTCGGATTCTGCTTTCTCCCTCAAGCCAAATCGCGTGTGTGGCCGCATGTTTTATGTTTTCAAAGTCTGGAATGTGCATTCCACGTTTTGGAACGTATATTCCACAGTGTGGAACATGCATTCCACAACGTGGAACGTAGAATGTATCCCGGATTCGTGAAAAAAATGGCGGGCCGGACGGGAAAACAGATGGGCGGAAGCGAAAAAAATCCGGAGCCTTGGCCGCGCCCGCTCCGGATTGTAGTCACGAAAGGTGAGTGATGTTGCGTGCTCATTGCTGTTTCTTGTAGCTTATGATAGCCCACCCGTAAAAAGTTACGGCAAATGCGGAGAGTATGCCGAGTTGGGGCAGGATGTCCGTCAGACCGCTTCCTTTCAGATAAACCATGCGCATGACTTCCATGAAATGGCGCAGCGGATTGGCGTATGTGATGACCTGTGCCCATTCAGGCATACTGCTGATGGGGGTGAAAAGGCCGCTCATCAGAATGAAGATCAGCATGCAGAACCACATAACGAACATGGCCTGCTGCATGGTGGCGGAATAGTTGGATATGACGAGCCCCAGCCCCGAAACCACAAAGATGAACACCAGAGCGGCGAGATAGATGTTCAGCAGGTTGCCTGCCGGTGTCAGGCCGTAAACCGCCCACGCCAGCGCCATGCACAGGCTCAGGACGATGAACCCGATCAGCCAGTAGGGCAGGAGCTTTGCCAGAATAAAGGTGAAGCGGCTGACGGGGGTGACGTTGATCTGTTCGATTGTTCCTGCTTCTTTTTCGCCCACAACGTTTAGTGCCGGAAGAAACCCGCACAGCAGGACAAGCACCATCGTCATCATTGCCGGAACCATAAACACTTTGTATTCCAGGTGGGGGTTGAAAAGGTAGCGCACGGAACTTTGGGATGGCTGCGACTGCAGAATCTGGGTGAGATAGACATTTCCCAGTCCGCCTTTGGTTCCGTTTACAGCATTCACTGCAATCAGTGCAGAGGCGTCGCGGCCGTTTATGATGTCTTTCTCAAAGTCGCGCGGGATTTCGAGAAGTATGTCTGCCTTGTCTTTCTCTATCAGTTCTATGCCTTTCCTGTAAGTGGAAGGAAAACCAGTCAGAACAAAGTAGCGTGACGCTTCAATCCGGTGCGTCAGCCGTTCGGATGTCGTACTGCGGTCGTGGTCGATCAAGGCGATGCGCAAATCTTCTATTTCGAGCGTAGCGGCCCATGGAAGAACCAGCATGATCATGCACGGGAATACCAGAATCAGTTTCGGCAGAAAGCTGTTGCGTTTCAGTTGGCGGAATTCTTTTTCTATCAGATAGCGTAACATCATAGTCGTTCTCCTTTCTTTTAGTCCAGGCGGTTGTTGAATTTGCGTGCGGTGAGAACTGTCAGCGCGATGCCCATGGCCAGAAGTATGCAGGTTTCTTGCCAGACGTAGCCGAACGGTACTCCTTCGATCATGAGCTTCCGTACAATGTCAACATACCATCGTGCCGGAATCAGGCAGGAAATGGCTTGCAGTATGGCTGGCATGCTTTCTATCGGGAAGATGATGCCGGACAGCACGATGGTTGGAATCATCATGACCATGCCCGACAGAAGCATGGCCGCTACTTGAGTCCGCACGATGCAGGAGATGAGCAGTCCCAAAGCCAGGGACACGAAGATGAAGAGCAGCGATACGCCCAATAACGCTCCCAGGTTTCCTGCGACAGGCACATGCAGCACGAAGACTGAAAGCAGCAGGATGGTGGTCAGATTCACGACCGACAGCACAAAGTAAGGTACAGCTTTCGAGAGGATGACAAACAGCGGATTCATCGGAGATACCAGCAGCACTTCCATCGTGCCGGTTTCCTTTTCCCGTACAATCGAGATCGAAGTCATCATGGCGCATATCAGCATCAGAATAAGCCCCATCACTCCGGGCACAAAATTGTATGCGCTCTTCATCTGAGGGTTATACAGCAGTTTGGTTGACAGCTTCAGGCCGCCGGACTGCCGGATGACAGACTGGGCCGATGCGATGACTCCTTGCGCATATGAACTTCGGGTTATCGCCTGGTTAGGGTCTGTCGCGTCGGCAATCAGCTGGATTGATTCGGAGTCAAAGCGCATCCGGTTCATGTCGCTCGGGAAAATGACCGCAAGGTCTATCCGGTTGCGCAGGAACAGCTCTTCGACTTCCTTCATTGAATAGACTCTGTAGCGCACCTCAAAATATTCGCTTGCGTCCAGGTGGTCGATGATGCGCCGGGTGTCTGAGTCGACGGAAGGAGCCAGCACTGCCGTCTTCACGTTTTTTACTTCGGTAGAGATGGCAAATCCGAACAGTATGATCTGTACGATGGGCATCCCTATGAGAATCAGCATCGTGCGGCGGTCGCGCAGGATGTGGTGGAATTCCTTTATGACAAAAGCGAGAAACTGTTTCATCTTTCGTGTTTTTGCTGTTTATTTCTGTTTCCTTGCCAGTTTTTGAAACACTTCGTCCATGTTGCTTGCCTGGAAACGGGCTTGTAAGGCTTGGGGAGTGTCAAGCGCCTTGATTTGTCCGTCTACCATCATGGAAATCCTTCCGCAATATTCGGCTTCGTCCATGTAGTGTGTCGTGACGAAAATCGTGATGCCCTGATCGGCTGCCTGATAGATCAGTTCCCAGAACTGCCGGCGTGTGGCAGGGTCTACTCCTCCAGTCGGTTCGTCAAGAAAAACGAGCTGCGGGCGGTGGAATATCGCTACGGAAAAGGCAAGCCTCTGTTTCCATCCCAGCGGGAGATCTTTCACCAGCGCTTTCCGGCTTTCGTCCAGTCCGATGCGCTGGAGCGTTTCATCCGCCCGTTTTCTGATTTCTTTGTCCGGTATGCCATAAATGCCTCCGAACAGACGGAGGTTTTCTTCTACGGTCAAATCTTCGTAAAGAGAAAATTTCTGGCTCATATATCCGATGTGCTTCTTGACCTCTTCGCTTTGCGTGCCGACATCATAGCCCAGCACTTCGGCTCTGCCTTCGGTCGGGACGCTCAGTCCGCAAAGAATGCGCATGGCTGTTGTCTTTCCGGCACCGTTGGCTCCTAAGAAGCCGAATATTTCTCCTTGCTTCACCTCAAACGAAATATGGTCTACGGCTGTAAAATTGCCGAACCTTTTCACCAGTTTTTCCACGCGGATAACGGCCGGCCTGCCTTCCGGATCTTGTTTCCTTGAGAGTCCGGGCGGACAGAGTATTTCTTTGAAACGTTCGAGAATGATTTCCGGTGCGTCGGTTCCCTGTATGCTTCCTTCGCGGATAAAGGCAATCCGGTCGCACTGCCGCGCCTCGTCCATGAACGGCGTGGATACCACGATGGTCACTCCCCGTTGTTTCAGACGTTTGAGCATCTGCCAGAATTCTTTTCTTGAAACCGGGTCCACGCCGGTTGTAGGTTCATCAAGGAACAGAATCTCCGGGTTGTGCACCAATGCGCAGCAGAGAGCCAGCTTCTGCTTCATACCTCCCGATAAGGCACCGGCACGGCGGTCGCGAAATGGAGCTATCTGCTCATAAATCTCCCGGATTTGCCCGTAGTTCTCTTCAACGGTTGTCTGAAATACCGTGGCGAAGAAGTTCAGGTTTTCTTCTACGGTGAGGTCTTGATACAGAGAGAAACGTCCGGGCATATAGCCGACACTTCTGCGTATCTGCTTGTAATTGTCCGTTATGTCGAATCCGTTCACAGCAGCTTTCCCTTTGTCCGCCTTTATCAGGGTGGTCAGTATCCGGAACAGGGTGGTCTTGCCTGACCCGTCCGGACCGATGAGGCCGAAAATCTCTCCTTTCCGCACGCTGAGTGAAACGTCGGTCAGGGCTGCTGTATTGCCGTAGCTTTTATACAGGTGGCTTGTTTCGAGGATGAAAGGACTGTCCATGCCGTTAAAACTTTACTTCTCCGTACATTCCCAGTTTGATGACGCCGTCGTTTCTTACCGCGATTTTCACGGCATACACCTGGTTTGCCCTTTCATCGTCAGTCAGAATGGTTTTGGGGGTAAACTCCGCTTCGTCGGCAATCCATGAAACCGTGCCTTCGTATTCTTTTCGCTGCTTGTCGCCGAAATCGGCAAAGACCTTTGCTTTTGCTCCAATTTTTATTTTTTCAAGCTGGGTGGAAGTGACGTATGCGCGTAAAAACACATACTGCATGTCGGCTATCTTAAACAGCGGTTTCCCGACTGATGCCAGTTCGCCCGGTTCGGCGTATTTGGCGAGTATCGTACCGTCAATCGGTGACAGGATGTGGCATTTCTTGAGCTGGTCCTCGATTTGCGCCACTTGTATGGCTACGGAAGAGCTTTGTTCGTTCAGGCTTGCCGTGCTGTTGTGCAGCGTGGACAGTTGGGCTTCCAACTGCTTGTTCAGCACAGCCAGTTGGGAATCCCAGTCGTCCAGCTGTTTGCGGTTTGCCGCGTTTGCTTCCAGCAGCTTTTTCACTCTTAGTCTTTCGCGTTCGGCTGTAGCGATCTGTTCTTTGGTGGCAGCTATCTGCTTGCGTATGTCGGGCCGTTGGCTGTCCACCGATTTCCGGCTGGCTGTCAGTTGCAGTTTTTTCAGATGAAGCTGCACGGTATCAATAACTCCCACTTCTTCTCCCTGTTTCAGTATGCGCCCTTCTTCCGCATTGAGGAAGAAGAGTTTTCCGTTGTTTTCTGCTGATACGATGATTTCGGTTGCCTCAAACGTACCGGTCGCGTCGTAATCTTGGTCAGACTGGCAGGCGGTTGCTGCCAACATGCTTGCCAGAAAAAATAGCTGGATGCGTTTCATAACAGTTCAATATTTAGGTATGGTTCTTTTTCAAAAAAGGTTGGTTTGTCAGTTTGTCAGATGCTTGAGCTCGTATTGCGCTTTCAGCAGTTCGATTTTGCGGACTGCCAGATCTTGCTTCGCCAGGCTCTCGCGCGTCAGTTCACGGAGCATGTCGGTAACGGACATTGTGCCGTTGGCCACTTTCGCTTCGGAAGCCTTGCGGATATTGGTGCGCAGCTTCACGATTTCTTCGTCGCTTTCCATCTGGCGTTGCAGTGTGGCTATGTTCCCTTTCTCCTCGGTCAGTTTCAGCCGGGTGTTGAAGAGAAACAGTTCACGGTCGTTTGCGATTTGTTTTCTGCGTGTTTCCAGTTTGCGTTTGTCGTCCTTCAGTGTATAAAGACTTCCGAAGTTCCAGTTCATGCGGGCACCTACAATATAATAAGGCGAGAATTTGTCTTCCAGCATGTTCAGTCCGGGATTGCCGTATCCTCCTTGGGCGAACAGGCTGAACTTAGGCATGAATCCGGTGCGCAGCCGCTGCCGTTCTACATCAATCGTATGTCCTTGTGCTGCATATAAAGCCAGTTCGGGACGATTGATCAGTTCGCCGGCATTCAGTTCCGGCGTTTCGGGCACAGCCAGTTGCGTGTCGTTTCCTAATTCTTTTCCTGTAAGCATAGCCAGCATTTGCAGATACGCCTTCCGGCTGTTGTTCAGCTTGATGCGCTGTTGGTCTGTTTGCAGGATTTCCACCTTTACGGCATCGATGTCTGCATCGTTCGCTATCCCGTTGTCCCTGTAGGCGGTTACATTGCGCAAGTTCCGTTCAAGGTCGTCGCTCAGCAAACGGTTTTGCTTGAGCTGTTCGTCGATCAGCAGAATGCCGAAGAACACTTGGTTTACCCTTTCGTTGAGTGCATACATGCTTACGTCCGTTTGCTTTAATGCTTCATCGGTGGCGGCTTCAGTCTGTTTCTTTCTGTTTTTTATTTCTCCTCCGTCCCAAATGTTCTGGCTTATTTCCACCGTTACCTGATACTGGTCTTTCGACACTCCGTGGAAGTCAATGTCTGGCACCTCGAACGGCAAGGTAGTCGCATCACTCTGATATGTAGCTTTTCCTCCGAGTGAAATCTGCGGAAGGTTTCCTTTGGCGGCATTTGAAAGGCTGTATTCTTCCGACATTTCGATCAGTCTGTACTGGCGGACCAGCGGATAATTGGCTTGTGCGTCCTGCCGGCATTGTTCCAGAGTCAGTTGGGCAAACGCATGTGTCAGTCCCTGAAGGCAAAACAGCAGTGTGAGAAATCGTTTCATAGCTTTCATTCTTTTGTTTAATGCAAAGGTAGTGTTTCCGGAGTTATGCAAAGGTCCTAGAATTTGCTCTGTATGTTCCGATTGTCCGAATTTACGAATAAATCCCTTAATAAGCAAGGCAGATTATTATCTTTGCATGCAATAAGTATGGAAAATATGAGAAGGAAAGAATTGCGTGACTTAGGGCTTCAACAAGTGATAGAGCTGCAGATGATTCCTTATAATGTGGAGCGTTACATTTCCTCGGACTTTGGATTGGTCCTTTCTGTGAAAGGCATGTCTGATATCACTGAAAAGATTTTTGTTCCCGAACAGCCTTACAGGCTGACCGAAGGACGCATTGTGTATATGCGTTCGGGTTATGTGCGTGTACGCATGAATCTGATAGAGGCAAGGCTTGACGCCCATCAGTTGCGGGTCGTTTCGCCTGGAGCAGTGATAGAGTTTGTGGAATATTCTCCCGATTGTGATTTGACGATGCTTGCCTTTTCTTCCGGTTTCATGGAAGGCTGGCAGAAAGAGAACCTGCTTTCAGCCTATATCCAAGGGAGGGTGAACCTGCAGCTTGCCCTTGATGCAAAGTCGGAGCATCGTCTGGAAAGCATATTCCAGTTGATGTGGGATGTGCTGCATGATGAGCCTTTGTCCCGTGAAACGATGCAGGCCTTGATTTCTGTTCTGTTCCGTCAGATTGAGTGTTTCCAGGGAAAGGGGCAGAAAGAAGTGAAGCGGACTACCCGGCAGGAGCAGCTGTTCGCCCGTTTTATCAGTCTGGTCAACCGTTATGCCGTGAGTGAAAGGAATGTGTCGTTTTATGCAGGAAAACTGTATGTCACTCCCCGTTATTTGTGTACGCTGATCCGTGAAACCAGCGGGCGCACGGTGATGGATTGGGTGAATGATGCGGTGTTGCTTGAGGCGAAACTGATGCTTTGCCATACGGATAAGCTGGTGTATCAGATTGCTGATGAATTGTATTTTCCGAACCCTTCGTTTTTCTGCAAGTTCTTCCGGCGCATGACCGGGAAGACTCCGAACCAGTACAGGCAAGGACGCAGGTGATTTTGCTGTTTAGTGAACTTTTTCTGGTCAAAGTCATTTTTATTATGTATATTCGGAACAGATAGCGAATGGCATGTTATCAGCATACATTATATTATATAGCATATGAAAAAGAAAATGATTTTGGGAATGCTCGGCGCGTTGGCTGTATTTTTGCCGGCCGGCAACATTGCAGCCTGTACAGGCATTTCGCTTGCGGCATCTGACAGCAGCCGTGTGGTAGCCCGCACCATTGAATGGGGAGGAAGCGACTTGAACAGCCAGTATGTGATCGTTCCGCGCGGATATGTGCAGCAGTCATATATCCCCGGAGGTGTGGCAGGCGGAAAGAAGTTTTCAGCCCGTTACGGCTATGTGGGACTTGCTGTAGAGCAAAAGGAGTTTGTGGCGGAAGGACTGAACGAAGCGGGACTTTCGGCCGGGCTGTTCTATCTCCCCGGTTACGGCGGATATGTGGCATACGATGCGTCTGAGAAGGCGGAAAGTATTGCAGATCTTCAACTTGTTTCTTATATATTGGCCACGTGTGCTACCGTGGACGAAGTGAAAAAGGCTGTCGGTGATGTCCGTGTGGTTGCCATTGATCCGCGTGCTTCTACCGTACACTGGCGCTTTGTCGAGCCATCCGGGAGGCAACTGGTATTGGAAATTGTTGACGGCAAGTGCCGTTTTTATGAGAACAAGCTTGGCGTGCTGACCAATTCGCCGGATTTTGAGTGGCAGCTGACCAATCTCAATAATTATGTCAACCTTTTTCCGGGCACGGCTCCGGCTCAACGTCTGGGAAACTTGAGCCTGAAGTCATTCGGTGCCGGAAGCGGATTTCTCGGAATTCCGGGTGATGTGACGCCTCCGTCACGTTTTGTCCGTGCAGCATTTTACCAGTCGACAGCTCCGTTGCAGAAAACCGGTGAAGACGCTGTCTTGCAGTGCTTTCAGATATTGAATAATTTTGACATCCCTGTCGGTATAGAAACAGCCGCTGGAGAAGTGGCGGCCGATATTCCGAGTGCCACTCAATGGACATCTGCTACGGATGTGACTCATCGTGTCATCTATTTCCGTACCATGCATAACAGTGCCATACGCCGCATTGACCTGAAAGGAATTGATTTCTCGAAGGTCGGGTATAAGGCTGTGCCTTTGGATATGGTTAAGCGTCAGCCGATTATTGATGTTTTATGAAATACTATAGAAAAATGAAACGTTGGTTCTTGTTTTTGCTGGCGGGCGGACTGTTCTGCACCGTCGGTTGTACGGCTTCGGTTAAAGTGATATATCCGAGCCGCAGTTATGTGACAGAAAAAAGACATCTTGGTGATGTGAAAACCATTATGCTTGTTTCGTCCGTTGATGTGGAGTATTACCAGACAAAGGGAAAGCTTTATGCGGAAATCTTTGCCTCTGATAATGTCCTGCCCGAGGTGCTGGTCGAAGAATCGGGCGGCACATTGACGGTAGGATACAAGCGTTCTGTTTCCTTTCGGGGTGAAAACCGCTGCAAGGTGAAAGTCTATGCTCCTTCTGCTACGGTTTTTGAAACGAACGCTTCGGGAGATATCAGCATTCCGGGCGGACTGCATACGAACCGGGCTGTCATATTACATGTGAATGCCAGCGGCGACATTGATCTGTCGTCCGTTGTCTGCCAGTCACTGAAGGCGGAAGTGAATGCCAGCGGTGACATTCAGATTCAAAGCGTAAAATGCGACAGGGCGGATGGTATGGTCAATGCCAGTGGGGATCTTAATATTAAAAGGCTGGATTGTACGCGGGCCAATCTGGAAGTGAATGCTTCGGGCGACTGTGAGGTAGAAGGCCGTTGCCGGACCGTGCGGCTTATGAACAATGCTTCGGGCGACATTGATGCGGAAAATCTGAGAGCTGTGGATGTGACAGCGGAAAACAACGGCTCGGGCGACATCAGTTGCCATGCGTCCGAAAGTCTGGATGCTGTGAATAGAGGGAGCGGAGATATCAGCTATGCGGGCAGCCCGAAGCAGGTGAGGAAAGAAGGGAAACACATTGACAGGGACTGATGTTATGGATATTCTTCTGATCATATTGGGCGTTATCTGTTTGATAACCGCAATTTT
Source organism: Bacteroides sp. ET225 (assembly GCF_024733745.1). Classification (NCBI taxonomy): domain Bacteria; kingdom Pseudomonadati; phylum Bacteroidota; class Bacteroidia; order Bacteroidales; family Bacteroidaceae; genus Bacteroides; species Bacteroides sp. ET225. The sequence goes on from NZ_JANRHN010000012.1 coordinate 24,273, forward strand.
GGGAACTGTGCTTCCGGTTCTTCCCGGACCGCCGATTGCGTATGTAGGAATGATACTGTTCCATCTTACCGGCCGTATCCAGTTTACGCCCACTCAACTGATTGTCTGGGCGGTATTGGTTGTGCTGGTCCAGGTGCTTGATTACGTGATACCGATGCTGGGCAGCAAATATGCCGGCGGAACGAAATGGGGAAGCTGGGGATGTGTGATAGGAACAGTAGTCGGTTTGTTTTTCTCGCCTTGGGGAATTGTCTTGGGACCTTTTCTTGGAGCGGTGGCCGGCGAACTGTTGGGTGACAAGGATTTGAAGTATGCGTTGAAGTCGGGCTTAGGTTCGTTGCTTGGTTTTCTTTTCGGCACAATCGTGAAACTTATGCTTTGCGGCTATTTCATCTGGCAGTTTATTGCTGCGTTTTGAGCCGTCTGACGGTGAGAGTTTTTTTATTGGCGCAGACTGTTGCAGGCATTTTCTCTTTTGTCGGCAGCAGTCTGTTTTTTATTGTATGGGAGGGACAGCCGTTTGTAATTGGAAAGAAATATTTGTAAATATTTTGTATCCCACTCTTAATTGCATTGTCTTGCTCTGTTGATAAGGATGTAACAGCATACCTCTTTCTTTGCGTAAAATTAATCAAAAGAGGTTATTAATGGAGAAAAACAATTTTTTCAGGAAAAAGAGTTTGTCGGGTAAGAAAGTTGTGGCGGCATTGTTGCTGGGCGCATGTTGTTCTGCAGCTTATGCCGATGAGGACAGGGTTATTACCGGAAAGGTGCTGGACAGCAGCGGTGTCGGACTTCCCGGAGTAACGATTTTGCAGAAGAACACTTCTAATGGAACTGTTGCGGATATGGACGGTAACTTTTCATTGTCTGTATCCGATCCAGCATCAGCTTCTTTAATCGTATCTTTTGTAGGTTATGATACACAGGAGATACTGGTCAAGGATAAGGGATTTATTGCGGTGACACTGACGGAAGATGTGCAGGCTTTGGATGAAGTGGTGGTTACGGCATTAGGAATCAAGCGAGAAAAGAAATCGCTGGGATATGCCCAGCAGGTTGTTGACGGGAATGAGATGAATGTAGGCAATGACGCGAACGTGCTGAACAAGCTGGCGGGAAAGGTTGCCGGTGTGCAGATGATAGCCGGCAGCTCCGGTGCGGGTTCTTCTACGAGGGTTGTTATTCGTGGCGAATCTTCTTTGTCAAACAATAACCAGCCTCTGTATGTCGTTGATGGAGTTCCTGTCAATAACAATATATACTCCAATCTTGCCGGTACGCCGCAGGAGATTGATTATGGAAACGGTGCCGGCGAACTGAATGCTGACGATATTGAAAGCATATCCGTGTTGAAAGGAGCCAATGCCGCCGCTCTGTATGGTTCGCGTGCCGCCAATGGAGTGGTGCTGATAACGACCAAATCCGGAAAGACGAAGAACAAGTTCCAGATAGCCGTCAATTCGACCACTACTTTTGAGATGGTTTCCCGTCTGCCAAAGTATCAGAACAGTTACAGTCAGGGACTTGATGGAGAGTTTGAATACTGGGACGGCAATAACGGCCATGGCACTCAAGATCATCAGGATCAGAGCTGGGGACGTCCTCTTGACGGAAGTCTTGTGGCACAGTTTGACTCTCCTTCTGTCGGTGCTGACGGTACGGTTTATCGTGGCGGTGATGTCTTGGGGCGTAACGGCGCGTCTATCCAGCCTACTCCGCTGGTTCCTCATCCGGATAATGTAAGGGACTTTTTTGAAACAGGTGTCACGCTGAACAACAATATCGCGCTGAGCGCAAGCAATGACAAGGGCGACATACGTGTTTCCTATACCAATCTGTACAGTATGGGCGTAATTCCGAATGTAGATCTGCGGCGGAATACGGTAAGTATAAATACGGGCTATAAATTTACAGAAAAGTTTTCGGTGAAAGCAAGCGCTTCTTACATGAATGCAGCCAGCACCAACCGTCCGAGCCTGGGATACGGCCCGGAGAATCCGATGTATACATTCACATGGTTCGGCCGGCAGGTTGATATCAATAGCCTGCGCGAGTACTGGCAGCGCGGTTATGAGGGAAGGCAGCAGTTCCACTTTAACTCGGGATGGAACGACAATCCTTTTTTCACGATGTATGAAAACACGAACGGGTATGACAAAAACCGCATGTTCGGCAATGTGATGCTTGCTTATGATTTCCTTCCGAACCTGAAGCTGACGGCACGTACGGGAATCGATTTCTTTTACGATCTGCGCCAGAGCAAGCGTGCCTATAGCAGCAAGAGTTTTCCGACCGGAGCGTACAAGCGTGAAAATGTATTCTTCTCAGAATGGAATACGGATATCCTGTTGCAGTGGAACAAAAGGTTCAAGGAGGTATGGCGTACGGATCTGACCGCGGGAGTGAACTCAATGGTTCAGAAGAACTCATATGACTATAGCTTTGCCGACGGGCTTTCCATTCCGGGGGTATATAACTTGGGCAATGCCGCTTCAAATGTTGCGGTGATACAGCGGGACAGCAAGAAGCGAATAAACAGCGTGCTGTTTACGGGGCAGTTGTCTTATCGTGATTATCTGTTCTTGAATGTGACGGCACGTAACGACTGGTCCAGTGCGCTGACCCGGTCGGACGGTGCGGGACATAATTCTTATTTTTATCCTTCCATATCTGCCAGTGCCGTGCTGAGCGATATCTGGAGGCTTCCCAAAAAGATTACATACTGGTCGGTCAGAGGCGGATATGCAGAGGTGGGAAGTGATACAGAGCCTTACCGTCTGGAAAATACTTATTCATACAGCAGCAAGTACGGTTCTCAGTCGGGGGTCACAATGCCTTCAACGCTGTCTAACACGGATCTGAAGCCCGAGCGTATGCACTCTTATGAAATAGGGACGGACTTCCGCATGTTCGATAACCGGTTGGGTCTTGACTTGACTTATTATAATACGTTGAACACCAATCAGATTGTGCAGATACCTATATCTGCTACTTCCGGATACGATACGCGCTACATTAATGCGGGTGAAATCCGTAACTACGGATTTGAGGCTACCTTGTCGTATACGCCGGTAAAGACGCAGACCGGCTTCCAATGGGACGGAACCATCAATTTCTCCATGAACAAGAGCCGTGTGGAGGAAATCAGCGATGAATATGATCAGTATGTATATTCTTGGGCAGCCATTTACTCGGATGAAGATGCGCGCGTGTATGCGATAGCAAAAGAAGGCGAGCCTATGGGCAATCTGTATGGTACAGGATTGAGGCATACCGACGACGGCAAGCTGATTGTAGACGCTACCGGGTTGCCGGTGGCAGACCAGACGCTTGTGAAGCTGGGCAATTATAATCCGGATTTCATTATGGGATTTTATAACAAGTTCTCCTATAAAGGCTTTACTTTCGACTTTCTGATCGACTGGCATCAGGGAGGTGTGTTCGTTGCCAGATCATTTGGCATGGGCATGGAGTCTGGTGTGCTTGACAGAACAGAATACCGCAACGATGCCGGCATGGTGATTGACGGAGTTGTGTGGGATGAAGCGCAGAATGCTTATGTCAAGAATACGACTCCGGTAAGCCCTCGTGATTATTACAGAAACTTGTACCGGCGTTACCACGAAACCCAGTCTACTTTCAGTGCGACTTATGTGAAGCTGCGTGAAGTGAAGCTTGCATACAGCTTCCCGTCAAAATGGTTCGTGCATACTCCTATAAAGAGCCTGGGGCTGGCTGTGGTTGCCCGTAATCTGTTTATGTGGACAAAAGACCAGGACTATGTAGATCCGGAGTCTATTACTTACGAGGGCAGCTCGTCTACGCCCGGAGTGGAAGAGATGGCTTATCCCTCTACCAGAAGCATCGGTTTTAATGTGAATGTCGTATTTTAATTGTTAGGTTGCATATATGAAAAATAAGATAAAGATAGGATTTGTTTCGTTGGCTGTCTTCTGTGCGACAGCATGTACCTCTGATTTCGGTTCGATAAATACGGATCCGAACAATCCGACGAGTGTCACTCCGGATCTGTTGCTGACACCTTTGCTGCACACGCTGACTCAGAGGCAGTTCAATTATGGCGACGGAGCCGGGCTGGCACATTATGTTTCGCGCACGAACTACAACGAAACGGACCAGTATGCGTTTGGTACGAATGAAAGCACATGGTCAGACTATTATCTTCAGTTGAACAATATCAGTGAAATGATCCGGCTTTCCGAAGAAACCGGCCGCCCTTCTTGCGTGGCGATTGGATACATACTGAAAGCCTTTGTGGCTTCTCAACTGACGGACATGTGGGGAGATGTGCCTTACTTTGAGGCTACCCAGGGAAGCGAGAATATTACTCCGGCCTATGATACGCAGGAAGACATCTATACGGCAGAAGGCGGAATCATCAGCCTTCTGAAAGAGGCGGACGAACTACTGGCCGGGAATACGGACGTGCTTCCGTCTGATCTGGTCTATGAAGGCGACCGCGACAAGTGGCGCAAGTTCGGAAACTCATTGCGGCTGCGTTATCTGATGCGTATCAGCAACCGGATCGGCGACTGCACAATGGATATCAGGTCTGAAATCGCCTCCGTTATGGCGTTGCCGTTGATGGAGTCGAACGACGACAATATGCTTCTGCCGTTCTTGTCGGGAAATCCTAACATGTGTCCTATTTACGACATGCGTGCCGGCAATTTTGAATACACGCGGATGAGCAAGGAAATCCAGGCAATGTGGGACAATTATCAGGATCCGCGCGTTCCGGTATGGTTTGCCCCTTCTACGAATTCCGCTTCAACGTCATCTCCGGTTTATGCGGGAGTTGAATCGGGATGCTCTTCGACTACGCTTACGGAAATCGGATATTCACAGGCGGATGTGTCTATGTTGGGAAGCTATTACCGTGACGCTCCCGACGCATGTGATGCTGTGCTGATGAACTGTTCGGAGGTCAAGTTTCTGGAGGCTGAGGCCATAGCCAGAGGCTATGTTGCCGGAGATGCGCGCCAGGCTTACGAAGACGGCATCAGGCTGTCGATGGAATATTATGGGGTTGATATGCCGGCAAGTTACCTCGCTCAGCCCGGGGTGGCCTACAGTGATGCTGATGCAGACGAGGCTGTCAGGCAAATCATGCTGCAGAAGTGGATGTGCATGTTCTTTGTCGGTTATGAAGCCTGGTTTGATTTTCTGCGTACAGGACTGCCTGAGCAGACTCCTGTGCTTGACAACCGCAATCCGACGGCTGCCGGTGAGATTCCTTCGCGTTTCTATTATCCGGAAGACGAGCAAGCCTTGAACATGAATAATTACCAGGAGGCTGTTGACAGGCAAGGAGGAACAGATGATATAAACAGTAAATTGTGGTGGGAAAAATAATGAGAACGATGAAAATGCATAGAACGGTTTTTACAATGGCGCTGGCCTGCCTTTGGGCTGCTTCGGCCGGTGCCGCAATGGTGAAAGGAACGGTTAAGTCGGGGGATAGAGGCCTTGGAGAAGTGCTTGTGACAGACGGATTCGCGTTTGTCGTGACAGATTCGAAAGGGAACTATCAGATTGATTTGAACGAGAAGGCGGAGTTTGTTTATTTGCTGACTCCCAAAGGATACGTGGCTGATTTCAGCACAGGAGTGCCCCAGTTTTATCAGCGGGTGGATCCGTCCAAAAAGAATTATGACTTTAATCTTCAAAAGATGGAAGGAGATCCCGACCGCTTTGCCATGATTACGATGGCAGATACCCAGCTTGATACCGAATCGGATGTGAAGCGTCTGATGGCGGAAACTCTTCCGGATGTTCAGGCTACATTGCAGCAGTACGGCGGCGTGCAGAAAGCGGGCATTCTTTTGGGTGACATCTCCTGGGACAATTATGTGCAGAATGACGCATATAAGGATTTTGTCCGCAAGCTGGGGATTCCGGTGTATCCGGTTATAGGCAATCATGATTTTGACAAGTACATGACGCCGTCGCCGGACGCTGACTTTGCCCATATTTATAAAGAGAATTTCGGCCCCTTGTATTACGCTTTTCAATTGGGGGATGTGTATTACATTGTATTGAACAATATGAAATATTTCGGCAACAAGCGCTACAAGACTACGCTTGAGCTGGAAGATCAGATGAAGTGGCTGGAGCTTTTGCTGGGGTGTGTGCTGCAGCAGGACAAGCAGGTTGTTGTTGCGATGCATGCTCCGCTGAAACCTTCTCCCGAGGCTCCGCTGATCGAAGGAGGAGAAAAACTGAAGCGTATGCTGATGAACAAGTTTCATGCGACGGTCGTTTCCGGACACTTTCACCGCAATTCAACTACGGATATTGGTGCAGGGATTATGGAGCATAACTTAGGAGCCGTATGCGGCACGTGGTGGAGCTGTGATGTATGCAGCGACGGCACTCCCAACGGCTACCAGGTGTTTGAAGGAAACGGAGCGCAAGTGTCCTCTTATTATAAGTCGACGGGAAAAGACCGAAGCTGTCAGCTCAAGCTGTATGCAAAAGGGCGGGTTATGGACCGGCCGGATGCAGTGGTGGCCAAGGTGTGGAACTGGAATTCCAATTGGAGAGTGCGTTGGTATGAAGACGGAGTGCTGAAAGGAGATATGTCGCAGTTCTATTCGTTCGACCCTGATTATCTGGAGCATTTGGACGGACGCAGAGCCGTGGCCGATTATACTCCGGCAAGGACCAATCATTATTTTTCGGCTCTTCCTTCTGAGGCGGCTAAAGAGATAAAGGTGGAAGCGGTAGACGAGTTCGGCAATGTGTATTCCGAAACGATCGCTTTGTAGTGGGCACGCTGTGTCAAAATGAAAGCAGGTTTTCATTTTGACACAGCTTCTGTTTTTTACTGTCAGATTGACTTGATGAATCTGGCGGGAACGCCTCCAACGATGACATTTGCCGGAACATCTTTAGTGACAACGGCTCCGGCTGCAACGATGGCATTGTCGCCGATGGTCACTCCCTGCAGGATGGTTGCGTTTGAACCTATCCACACATTCTTCCCCAAAGTGATGGGAGCGGGATAAGTATAGATGCGGTCTTCGGGGGCTGTGCCGTGATTGAGGGTTGCGAACACCACATTGTGTCCTATCTGGCAGCCGTCGCCTATGGTCACTCCTCCATGATCCTGAAAGTGGCAGCAGGCGTTTATAAACACATTCTGCCCGATGTGAATGTTTTTGCCGAAGTCGGTGTAAAACGGCGGGAATACGCGCAGGGTAGGATTGACCGGCTGTCCGAACAGCTCGGCCAGCATTTCTCTCACTTCATCCGGCGTATAGTAGCTGGTGTTCAGCTTGAATGTGATCTTTCTTGCTTCGTTGCTCATTTCATTCATAAACAGAAAAATTTCTTCCGTATTCAGGGGCTTTCCTGTTTTCACGTATGCGAGGAAATCGTTCAGTGTCATATCTTTTCTCTTTCTTGTTGGTTTGGCTGCAAAGTTAGCCAAGTTAGCCGGTATGTCCTGTAGATATATTACGGAAATTGGTGTCTTAATTACGGCTTTTGCAGCATGTTGTGTACATATTACGGAGATTATAACCGTTATTCCGTTTTTTTCAGGCAAGATGTTCCGGTTCATGATTTATTCTTTAAATTTGTGGAAATAAAAAGTGATTGTTATGGAAGCAGATGTAATCAAACTTGACAAGGTTGAACAATACAATGACCTGTTCGGACTGGAAACGCTTCATCCGCTTGTCAGTGTGGTTGATTTGAAGGAGTCTACCCGGTATCCCACACATTTTATTATCAATTATGGCGTGTATGCGCTTTATCTGAAGGATATCAAGTGCGGGGACATCCGTTACGGAAAGCAGAAGTATGATTATCAGGACGGCACTGTGGTGAGCTTCGCTCCGGGGCAGGTGGCTGAGGTGGAAATGCTCGACGGCATGAAGCCGATGGCGACGGGGCTGCTGTTTCATCCCGACCTGATCCGAGGCACGTCGCTTGGCGAGAATATCAGGCAGTATTCTTTCTTTTCCTATTCTTCGGCGGAAGCTCTTCATTTGTCGGAAACGGAAAAGGAAATATTCACCGACTGTCTGCATAAAATCAAGCTCGAGCTTCTGCGTCCCATCGACAAGCACAGCAAAAGGCTGATATCGAGAAATATCGAGCTGCTGCTTGATTATTGCATGAGGTTTTACGAAAGGCAGTTCATTACCCGCAGGGAGGCGAACAGGGATGTGCTGACCAAGTTCGAGGCCTTGCTCGATGCCTATTTCATGGAGAACATGCCAGAGCGGAACGGACTTCCGACGGTGAGGTATTTTGCCGATAAAGTCTGTCTGTCGCCGAACTATTTTGGCGACCTTATAAAGAAAGAAACGGGGAAAACAGCTCAGGAGTATATCCAGAACAAGATTATGGATGTGGCAAAACAGCAGATTGTTGGTACGGACAAGACCGTGAGCCAGATAGCCTATGAGCTGGGCTTTCAGTATTCGCAGCATTTTAACCGCATTTTCAAGAAAAATGTGGGATGCACGCCCAATGAATACAGGAAGGTGCAGCATGTGTGAGGCTGTAGGAAACCATCCTTCACTGTAAAAAACGGTGCTTTTGCTTTGTGGCATTCTTTATCTTCAGGTTAGAGATACAGATCTCCAGCCTGGAGATACATGTCTTTAGCCTAAAGATGCATATCTCCAGCGTGGAGATGAACTTTTTAAAGGGCAGGCGGATTTTTCCGCCAGGCAGGAAGAGTATGCCTTGCGCCCAGCCCGAAGTGGAGTGCCGGACAGATTGCCGGATCCGCTCTCTTCCGGGAAAAACAGCATGTTTCTAAATGAATGCGGATTCCGCTAAACCGATGACAAAATGTTTTGAATAGTTTCCGAGGTACAGATTAAGGCCAAAGGAAAAAATCGAATTTGAAAAGGGCGGTTATGGTCTTTCACGGCGGTGCATATTTCATCGGATTGTCACATCAATGCAACAATTAAGGGGATTGAAAGCGATGGTTCAAAAAATATTTTCAATTTATTTTCTTATAAGCAAAACTTTTTATAAATTAACTGCAAATTTTCAAAGAAAATTCGGCGTAATAGTGGTAGAAGCTAGAAAACGAAAAAACATTTTGCAAACGTTATACAAACAAAACTAACTTTATGAACAGACTTACGGTATGGGGAGGCGTATTTGCCTTGTTAATTCTCCAGGCTTGTGACAACGGGACTCCGGAGAGGATGCAGACGGACAACAGCGTGACGGACAAAGTGACTTTCACGTCTTCCATTGAGAACAATTCCGCATCGAGAGCGTATGATGGAAAGTGGGAAAAGAATGACAGAATCGGAGTGTTTATGCTGAACAATGCAGACGGAACGCCTATTGAAAGCAACGTACCTTATATTACTTCTTCCGGCGATGGCAATTTTGTGGGGGATGGTGATTTCATCCGTTTCCCGGAAGAAGGAACTGTTGTGGATTTTGTAGCCTGCTATCCCTATAAAGCTGATTTGGCAGATGGACTTTCTTATTCGGTTGATGTAAGTGACCAGAGCAGCCAGAAGGCCATTGACCTGATGGTTTCGAACAATCTGATCGGGCGCGATCTCACTAATCAGGCTACGGGAAATAACCTGCAGTTTACGCATGTGCTCTCAAAACTGGTGCTGAACCTGCGCTCTGCAGATAACGGTTCGCTTCAGGGACTGAAGGTTTATGTGCTGGGGACGAAGGTTCGGGCTTCTGTGGGCCTGAAGGACAAGAAACAGACAGAGCCGGAGGGCGAAGCGCAAGATATACTTATGTATACGAATGATGATTGTACGCAGGCGGAAGCGGTGCTTGTGCCTCAGACAATCGGCGGGAAACTGAAGCTGCGTCTGGAAATCAACGGAAAGAGCAAGGAAGTGGAAACCGGCATCGAAGGCGGACTGGTTGCAGGCAACAAATACATCTACAGCTTGACGGTAAGCAATACGGGAGGTCAAATCGTTACAGACCCGGAGGCTGAATATACGCGCTGGTTTGAAACTCCGGTAATTACCGAATCGCAGCTTGCACAGAGCAACATCAGATACATCACCCATTATGGTCCGGACGACGAGAAAGTGCGCAACTACAGCATGTTGTACGACACGGAACTGAAGATTGCCTATTGGGTGGCCTATCCGTTGTGTTCCTACTACACGGAAGGAAGCGGAAAACGCACTGACGACTGGGGATTCGATCCTGCAATCTCTTCAAGTTTGCAGGCAGATTTGAAGAAAGGATTTAGCGGATTCGACCGCGGGCACCAGCTTCCGAGTGCCGACCGTGTCCGCAGCAATCGGATGAATGCGACTACTTTCTATTATACGAACATGACTCCGCAAATCGGGCAGAAATTCAACCAGACTATTTGGGCTGATTTGGAAGAAGCGGTGAGAGGATGGAGCAGCGGTATTGACACGCTTTTTGTGGTGACGGGTGCCATGCCTACCACGCAGACAGATACACACATCACCTATACGAGAGACAATAGCGGAAACAATGTGGCTGTACCCAAATATTATTTCAAGGCATTGGCCCGGAGAATCTCTTCTACTGGAAGCTACCAGACAATTGCATTCAAGATGGACCAGAAAACTTATTCTGACAGAGATTATAAGAAATATGCCTTAAGCGTCAATGAACTGGAAGAAATCACAGGCTTTACTTTCTTCCCCAACATCGATGATCAGTATAAAAACAGTTCAAGTGTATGGTGAAAAATACTCTCCGCTCTTGGCTTTTTGCAACGAACAGAATAACCCCTAAAATAAACGAGTTATGAAACTGAGTAATTTATTCTATCTGGGCGCGTTTTCCGCCTTGGTTCTTACCGGATGTAAGAGCAATGATGACAACAGTGAATGGATGGGAAGTGACGGTATCGTCTTTACTTCTCAGATTGAAGGAGTGACTTCAAGAGTATCAGGCGCTTCATGGGATGAAAACGATGAGGTCGGCATCTTTATGACCACTGCTGAAGAAGAATATTCAAACTACAAGTATCTGGCAAAAACAGACGGCTCTCTGGTGGCTGACGGGCAAGTATTGAAGTATCCGGCAAGCGGTGCGTCAAGCTTCATCGCTTATTATCCGTATACGACTTCGCTCAGCGGGAAGATATATGCGGTTAATGTCAGTGACCAGAGTGACCCGAAAAAGATTGACCTGCTCTATTCGAACAATGCTACCGGCATTCAGCCCAACGATCAGGTTGTTCTTAGATTCCAGCATAAGCTGAGTCAGATTGTGCTTAATATTCAGAAGGAAGGCGATCTCGACATCAATGGAATGGCGATAAAGGTTTCCGGAATGAATACAACGGCCAACTTTGACCTGAATGACGGAACATTAACAGCAACAGACAGCAAGGCGGATTTCAATATGAACGTGCAGACGGAAGGGAATACGGGAACGGCTGAGGCCATTGTCATTCCGGCTGCTGACTTGACTGGCGCAACGCTGACTTTCACGCTGGCTGATGGCAAGAACTTTGCATGGACTGTCGATTCGCCGGAAGCAGACGAAAGCTTCAAGGCCGGCACCAAGTATATCTATACAGCTACTATATCCAACACCAACGGACAGCCTGCGGTTGAAATGGGCAAGGCTACGATCGAAGACTGGACTGAACAGGCCGGAGGCAATATCAATGTAGATATGGGAGAAGGTGAAGATCCGCAGCCGGGAGAAGAGTTCGTGGCTTTGGATGAATCGTTTGCTGCTGGTCCAGGTTCGTTCAGCATCGAAAATAAGAATCTGCCAAGTGAACTTACTTATATTTGGAGCAATGATGACAGATATTCTTGCATGAAAGCAAGTGCATACCTTAATAACACAAATTACGCAACTGAAGGATGGCTTGTTTCTTCTGAGATTGACCTGACAACTGCAACGACAGCTACACTAAGCTTTGAGCATGCTATCAATCACAACAAAGAAGGGAATATGAGTGACAACCACATTGTTGCAGTATCTGTAGACAATGGAAGCAGTTGGACTCCGTTAAGTGGTGTTTCGTATCCTGAATCTAACAGCTGGACTTTTATTTCAAGTGGAAACGTTGATCTTTCAGCGTATGCAGGTCAAAAAATCAAGCTTGCTTTCCAATACAAGAGTTCGTCAACATCTGCATCTACATGGGAAGTCAAAAACGTGAAGATTGTTGCTAACGGCAACGGCGGAACAGTTGATCCAGATCCGGATCCGGAACCGACCCCAGGTGAAAGTGATTTGTTCATTTCTGAATATGCAGAAGGGGCAGGTTTAAACAAGTATCTTGAGCTTTATAATCCAACGGATGAAACTATAGACCTTTCCAATTATACATTGGCTATGAAGAATTATTCAGGATCTTCGGATTACTTGAAACCAAGTGGAGAGAAGAAAATCGTTTTATCGGGAAGTTTGGCTCCAAAGACCACTATAGTTTATAAGCATTCTGATGCTGCGCTTGAAGTTCCAAGTGCCGTTGAACTTAGCGATGATGTTATGAATTTTAATGGTAACGATCCTATATTGTTATATAAAAATGATGTGATCATTGACCGTTTAGGCGATGAAACGACAGGAGAAGTTTTCGGTGTAGATGTAACACTTCGCAGAAAGACTTCAGTGACTGGGCCATCTGCTACATATGATCCTAATCAGTGGGAAAAATTGGAAAAAGGAGATGTCAGTGGGTTTGGCAGCTTCTGATGCTATATAACATTCTAAAAAATGAGGCTGTATCAGAATCGGAAGTGACTGTCAAAAAATAATGTCATTCTGAGCGAAGCGAAGAATCTCGTGTGCATCTGTTTATGTTTCCGAGATCCTTCACTGCGTTCAGGATGACAAAATGAATGATTATTTTCATTTTGACATACCCTCTTTCAGAGTTGCAATCTGGAATAATAATATTCGTAAAATTACTGAACAGATTTGATTAAACGATGATGTAGGCCAATGCTTGGCAAACTGAAATTGAAAATAAAAAAACAACGAATTATGAAACAAAAATTACTGTTCTTCATGGCATTCCTGTTGCCCTGCCTGCTCTTTGCACAAAGCAGATACAGCGTAAAGGGTAATGTAATCGGAGCAGTGAGCAACGATCCTGTTCCGGGAGTCATTGTGACCGTTACGGAACATGACATTCAGGTAACGACCGATGCAGACGGAAGATTTACTCTCCGGAACATGCAGCCCGGAAAATACGTGCTCCATTTAAACTCCGTAATGATTACTCCGAAAAGTGTGACCATCGAAGTGAATGATCTGGGCGATACGGAACTCGACCCGATCCGTGTGACTGAACTCAACGCCAACGAAGACATCTCAATGATCGGAATCATTGATGCGGAGATGGTGGACGATGATGTGGAAAGCGCTTCGCAGGATGTCAGCTCTACAGTAATCCTCTCGAACGACATTTTCTTGAACCGCACCGCTTATCAACTGTCACCGGGACGATTCTCGCCCAGAGGATACAACAGCACCAAAGAACTGAAATACATCAACGGTGTGGAATTCAACGATCAGAACCGGGGCGTGTTCAATTATGCTTCAATCGGCGCTTTGAACGACATGACACGCAACGGTGACGTAACCAACTTCACCGCGCCTTCGCGCTTTACTTTTGGGGCGTTGGGAGGAGCAGAAAACATAGACATGCGCGCCTCAAGCTATACGCCGGGCGGCAAACTGACGCTAAGCTATACGAACAGAAACTATTATCTCCGCGGCATGTTCACCTATTCAACGGGAGTGAACGACAACGGATGGGCTGTCACTGCTTCTGTGGGAGGAAGATATTCGCATGAAGGAAACATTGACGGAACATTCTACAACAATGTTTCACTGGCACTTTCGGCCGAAAAGCAATGGGAAGGCGGAAAACACAGCCTGTCGATGGTGGCCTTCGTTTCGCCCGTACAGCGCGGGCAGCAGGGAAGCTCTTACCGCGAAGTGTATGAACTGACAGACAACTATCTGTATAATCCGAACTGGGGGTATCAGAACGGCAAGAAAAGGAATGCGAGAGTGGTGACGGCATTCGACCCGACAGCAATCATTTCGCATGTCTGGAAGATAAACGACAACATGCGTCTGACAACCGGTATCGGAGCGCATTACCAGCGCTATGGAAATACAGCATTGAACTGGTATAACGGACCGGATCCGCGTCCGGACTACTACCGTTATCTCCCGTCTTACTTCGAGAACGAAAGCGTGCAGATGCTTTATCGGGATTTGTGGAGAAGCGGCGATCCGAGCTTTACCCAACTGAACTGGGACAACATGTATCTGGCTAATGCCAACAATCTGCGTAACGGAAACGGTGCGGCCATCTATATGGTGGAAGAAAGACGCAGCGACCTTTTTGAAACTTCGCTCAACTCGACACTGAACGCGCGCTTCGGAAGACATCTGAATCTGACTGCCGGAGTAGGCGCACGGTTTACTCAATCGCGCCAGTTCAAGACGGTAGATGATTTGCTGGGAGCCGAATACGTGCTGGATATCGACAAGTTCTCCGAGCAGGACTTTTCTGGCGACCATGACAAAATTCAGAACGACCTGCTGCGCCCGGACCGGAAAGTGTATGAAGGCGGTATCTTTGGCTATAACTTCAATCTGAACATTTATTCGGTGAATGCGTGGGTAGTGAACCAGTATACTTCGCGTCACTGGGATTACTATTATGGGATGAAACTGACCTATACCAATTTCCAGCGTGACGGAAAAATGATGAACGGACGTTATCCTGACGATTCGTACGGAAAGGGTGCCAACCACTCGTTTACCGACATCATGCTGAAAGGCGGTCTGACCTATAAATTCAACGGACGCCACATGCTGACAGCCAACGTCAGCTACGGAAGCGAGGCTCCGCTGCCCTATGATGCCTATATTTCACCGCGTATCACCGACCGCACCATCAGTAACATAGAAAGCGGGCGTGTGTTCTCGGCTGACTTGAACTATATATTCTCCATGCCGAAGTTTGCGGGACGTATCGGTGTGTTCCAGACTAATTTCTATGATCAGATGGAACGTAACAGCTATTACGACGGAATTGAAGGGACCTTCATCAATCACATCCTGTATGGCGTAAACCGTATTCATCGCGGATTTGAAGTGGGAGCGACCTACAAGCTGGACGACCATTGGAGTTTCGACCTGGCCGGTACTGTAGGCGAATACTATTACAGCAACAATCCGAACGGACTCAGACACTCCGAAAACGGCAAGGTAGTAGAAGAAGAAAAAGTGTATATGAAAGACGTATATGTAGGAGGAATGCCCCAGATAGCCGGAACTTTCGGAATCCGCTACTTCATCAACTACTGGTTCTTGGGAGCTAATGTAAACTGGTTTGCACGCAACTATATAGAGGCAGCTCCGCTTCGCCGGCAGGCTTCGAACTATGAAACCGTAAATCCGTACGATCCGGAAATGATGGAAGCTTATCGTAAGCTGACTACTCAGGAACGTTTCCCGTCGGCCTATACGATCGATCTTTCAGTAGGTAAGATCTTCTATCTGCGCAACCGCCAGTCTATCAACTTCAATTTGTCGGTGAACAACTTGCTGAACAAAGAGGATATCTGTACGGGAGGTTACGAGCAGGGCCGCTCGGATCTGGACTATCCGGACCGGTTTGGTGGAAAATACTATTATATGCAGGGAATCAACTGCTTCCTGAACGTAAGCTACCGCTTCTAACGATTCATATTACTAACGACAATAAAACTTATCATATATGAAACTTTTGAATAAATTCAGTTTATTGCTGCTTTCCGCTTCATTTGCATTTACTGCTTGCGAACGCGATTATGATGCACCTCCTTTGAGCGAACCGGAATATACCGGTCCGGCAGCAAATACAACCATAGCCGAATTGCGCGAATTAGGCGCGAGCGCAACCCAGGATGTACCGTTCGTTATCGCCGGAGATTTTGTTTTGAAGGCTACCGTAACAGGTAACGACGAATCGGGAAACATCTATAAAAAAATATACTTTCAGGATGAAACAAGTGCCATCGAGATGGAAGTTGACCAGAACAGCGTGTACAATTATTATCCGGTGGGACAGGTTGTTTATGTAAACTTGAAAGGATTGAGCATATCAGTGTATGGCGACGAGCAACAGTTGGGACATCCTGACGGTTATCTTTATCGTACCCCATGGGAAACATTTCAGGAGGTTGTGAGCAAAGACGGATGGGCTAATCCCGAAAACGCCAAACCTACAGTCATTGATGACATAAGTACGGTCAACACAAACGTTGACGGCTATAAGTTCAAGCTTGTCCAGTTTACGAATGTGTCTTTTGCAAACGGAGGTAAAAACATTTTCGCTCCGGAAAGTGGTTACGGTGAAGAGAATATCGTAGATAGTCATGGCAATACGCTGATGGTGCGCACCAGCAATTATGCTGATTTTGCCGGACAGACGCTCCCTGCAGGAAGAGGCAATGTAACTGGTATTTTGGGAAGATTCAACGGTACATGGCAGCTGACTCTCCGTTCGATCAATGATGTTGCTGACTTTACAGGAGAAAGCGCTGGCGATGGAGAACAGGGAGGTGAAACGGAAGAAAACGTTATCTTCAGTGAAACTTTCGGGACTCCGGAGAAGAGTGGCAGTTATTGGCCTTTATTTAAAGATTACAATGGGTTTGATAATCCGAAGGAGATGTTCGAAGACGAATCAGGAAAGGCTTCTGTGCGTATCGCAAACAATTACACGAACGTTTGGTATCCTACCGGTTCTGATATTAATATTAAGATAAAGGGCATCAATGCACAGGGACAAACTGTAGCTACTTTGGTATATGAAGCTGGAGCGAATGTATATGATGCTGGTGAAACTCAGGATCTGAACACGTTGAAAGTGCGTTGCAATGGAACTGAGCTGACTGTTCCAAGTAAAGTTGTTACCGGTGATGATAAGCAAGGCAATACGCCCTTCAAATTCACGTTTGAGAATGTAAATGTTTCTGACGATACTACCTTGGAGTTTTATACTACGTCCGCAGACAATACATACGGGCTTCGTTTGTATAATGTTAAGTTGTATACCGCAACAAGTGGTGGAGGCTCTCAAGGCGGCAATACCGGAGATGGAGGCACGCCTATAGAACCGATACCGACCAACAATTAAAATGTAATCTGATTATTTATGAACAAACGAATCATTTTATTGAGCCTGTTTGTGACATGTATTGCACTCAGCCTTTCTGCGCAGCAGAAAAGGCTGGGCGTATATGCCGCGGCATTCTATAACTTGGAAAATCTTTGGGATACGGAAGATGATCCGGACAACCCGGGGGATGATGAGTTCACTCCTAAAGGTCCGTACGAATGGACGGAAACAAAATACAGGCAGAAATTGAACAATGTGGCTAAAGTGATTTCTCAACTGGCGCTTGACTATTGCCCTGCCGGGCCGGCGATTATAGGTATTTCGGAGGTGGAGAACCGGAAGGTGGTCGAAGATTTGGTGAAGGCAGAGCCTGTTGCTTCGAGAAACTATCAGATCGTGCATTTCGAGTCGCCCGACCATCGGGGAATTGATGTGGCAGCACTTTATAACCCGCGTCTGTTCCGTTTCATTTCTGCTCAGAAATATCCGTTCAACAAACCGGATATGCCTGACTATCGTACGCGTGATATTCTTCTGGTAAACGGACTTCTGGCAGGGGAGCCTTTCCACTTGATTGTGAATCACTGGCCTTCGCGCTATGGCGGTGCCAAGTCTTCTCCGTTGCGGGAGTTTGCGGCAAGCATTGTCAAGCATATCGCTGATTCGCTTCATGCAGACAACCCGGAGGCGAAAGTCTTGATCGTCGGCGACTTGAATGATGATCCGAGCGACCCGAGCTGCAGCAAGGTTCTGGGTGCCAAGAAGAATAAGAAAGATGTGAAGCCGGATGGTTATTTCAACGCAACCTGGAAATTCTTCGATGAAGGCATCGGCTCGCTGTGTTATCAGGACAAATGGAACTTGTTTGACCAGCAGATCGTTTCGGGGAATCTGTTGGGCAAAGACCGCAGTACGCTGAAGTTCTGGAAATCGGAGATCTTTAACCGTTCGTTCCTTATCCAGCAGGAGGGCAAGTATAAAGGCTATCCGCTGAGAACCTTTTCGGGTACGACCTTCCAGAACGGATACAGTGACCATTTACCCACACTGACATATTTCATTAAAGAAATCCAATGACATTGACGGGCAAAGGCGGACGGGTGATGGAGAAACTGAATAAACGGCTTCGTTCACCCGTCCGCCTTTACTTTTTGATCAATATTCAAAAGTAATTCCCAATGTGGGAAGCACCGTTCCGCTTTCCTGTCTGATTGACTTCATTACGTAACGCTGCTCAGCCGACGGAGCAGATGGGTTTGCTATCTGCCCGGTGCTCATCAGTACATCCTGCTGGCGCAGCTTGCTCCCGGTGATGTTCTGTATGTCGATATAGAAGCCAAGCATATATTTCTTCAAGTAAAACGTTTTGTCTATGCGCACGTCAAGTTGTCCGAAAGCAGGCAGACGTTCCGAATTGTAGCGGCTATAGTCGAAGTAGGGCTTGCCCTGTGCGTTCCATGCCTCCACCAGCGATGACTTGTCCGTATCGTAAGGAGTGTAGGGAGAGCCGCCGATGCAGCATACTTTCATTCCTACGCTCCAGTTCTTCGGAAAGCTGTACGTGCCGCTTACGTTCAGAATAAAGCGGTTGTCCCATGCGGACGGCAGATAACTTCCTTCGTTGCCGGAGCGGAATTCGCTCTTGAACAGCGTAAATGAGGACGAAAGGTTCAGCCGGTTAGTGAGCAGCCATTTGAACATCATTTCAACCCCGTATGAACGTCCTTGAGCTTTCGACACGAGTTCTTCGTTGCCTATCACTCCATAGTCGTTCCCTTTGCAGGATAAAGGTATGCCGTCGGTTACGGAAAGAGGCATATTGCGGTATAATTTATAGAATCCTTCAACTGAAACTTCCATCGTTTCATTCGGGTTCCAGGTCAGTCCGATGCTTTCTTGCGAAACGGAAGTATAATCCAGATTGCGGTTGACATACTGCCCTTCATTTCCTTTGAATCCCAATGCCGTATATTGGGGAAGCTGGTAATATAATCCTACATGGCCGCTCAGAAAAAGTCCGTCAAGCAGCCGGTATGATACCGAGAGCCTGGGTGACATCTGGCGCCAGAGCTCTTTCATTCTGTCGCTGTAATTGTTCGCATCCGCCCGCAATCCCAATGATGCGGTGAAGCTTTCATCGGAGGAAATATAGTTCATTGACGCGAATAGTCCCCAGCGTAACAGGTTCAGGCTGGTATGATAGTCTGACAGATGCATTTGGTCGGTAAAAATCTTCTGGTAAGTAGTGTTCGTATAGTGCGACTGCCCCAGCTCCAGTCCGAAATTCAGTTTCCATACGTTCCATGCAGAAGTGTTCTCCAGCCGCAATTTTGTTTCCTGTTCTACAGAGCGCAGATTCAGTGTCAGGTTCTCTTCACTGCTTTCATCATTGTTCAGATACTTCAGGTTGCGGTTGTTCAGGTAGCTGTGGCTCAATGTGACCGTTTGCACATGATTGCCGGCATAATGCCGGTAGACTCCTCCCAGCGTAAAGGTTTCCTGTTCTATCTTCGGCAGATAGCTCAGCATGTATTCTGCATCCTCTCCGTCGATGCCCAGATTCAGTTTCATGCGGTCGATTCCTCCCAATCCCAGTACGGTCAGTTCATTCTGCGGATTGAAGCGGGTCTTGACTTTAAACGAAGCGTCGGTGTAGGCTGGAAGAAAAGGCAGGCCCAGCATTTTGAAAAGCATCTGCAAGTATGACTGCCGGACGGATACCAGATAGGAGGTACGTTCGCCGATGTGTCCGTTGGAACTCAGCGAAACTTCTGATGCTCCCAGCGTAGCCTTTATTGAATTATGCTCCATGTCACCGTCGCGCAGGCTGAAGTCGAGAACCGAGCTCAGCGCATTGCCTCGGTTGGCGGGGAAAGCTCCGCTGTAAAAGTTTACGTTGCGGATCAAGTCTGCGTCAATCAGCCCGACAGGCCCTCCTGATGCTCCTTGTGTGCTGAAATGATTGATGTTTGGAATCTCGACTCCATCGAGGTAGAAGCGGTTTTCTGAGGGGCCTCCTCCGCGTACGATCAGGTCGTTGCGATAGCCGATGGGGGAGAATGCTACACCCGGATAATTTTGTACCACGCGCGATATGTCCCGGTTGGCTCCCGGTGCCTTTTCTATCTCCTGCATTCCGATGATGCGGAGGCTGACCGGGCTTTCTGCCACCCGGCGGAAAGGAGAGGCCGTAACGGTGACCATATCCAGTGCTGCCGCTTCTTCATCCATCTCGATTAAAATATGAGGGGTGATGTGATTCACTCTGTATTCCGGAGTCACGGCTGTTTTGTAGCCTATCAATGAAGCCTGCAGGCTGTAGATTCCTGGAGGCACGTTTCTGATTTCAAAACTGCCGGAAGCATCGGTCGTGCCGCCGATTCCCAGTCCCATAACCAGAACGTTGACAAATTCGATCGGTTCGCGTGATTTCCGGTCGATTACGGTCCCGGCTATGCGGTAGTTGGCAGCCAGAAGCCGAAAGACGGGCAGAAGCAAAGTCAGGAACAGGGCTATTCGTTTGAAGGACATAGGCTTTGGAAGAGGTCGGTGAGAAGGTGTGCCAGGATTTAAGCGGGCCGGGCACAGGAAATATAAAGTTGCAGAGGAGAAAATAGCTGCCAGTCTGTGTCTTTACACTTGGATCTTTATCCTGTCACACCTTCTTCAGACACGATTGTAAACGGATTCTTGGTTCGTGCCGGATATTCCGGTTAAAGATTTTCTCTGATAGCCTTTGCAATGGCTTCAAATTCTTCCGGCTGGAGTTTCAGTTTGGGATTCGAGAACAGCATGTCTGATTCTTTCTGCATCGGAATCAGATGAATGTGAGCATGGGGAACCTCAAGTCCGATTACCGCTTCGCCTACCTTTCTGCAGGGGAAGGCCTTCTGGATTGCCAGTGCCACATGTTTTGCAAACACGTGCATCTCTCCCAGATCTTCATCAGAAAGGTCAAAAATGTAATCCACTTCCTGTTTCGGCACTACCAGCGTGTGGCCTTTGGCCAGTGGGTTGATGTCGAGGAAAGCATAAAATTTGTCGTTTTCGGCTACTTTGTAGCTGGGAATCTCACCTGCGATGATTTTGCTGAATATTGTTGCCATACCGTATGAAATTAAATAAGGCAAGCCTGCACGAAGCAGACCTGCCTTCTGTTAGAATGATATACCTGTTACTTCCAAGCTGATTTTGCCCTGGGGAATCGTGATTTCAGCGACATCGCCTACTTTCTTTCCCAGCAGCCCTTGCGCAATCGGAGTGTTCACCGAGATTTTACCTTGTTTCAGGTTTGCTTCGTTTTCAGACACGATTGTATACGCCATTTTCATTCCGGTCTTTACGTTCTTCAGTTCCACCCGGCTCAGAATCTGTACTGTATCTGTTTTCAGCTTTGAAGTGTCGATGATTTTTGCATCTCCGATAGTAGCTTTCAGCTGGTTGATTTTCATTTCAAGCATACTTTGCGCTTCTTTTGCTGCATCGTATTCTGCGTTTTCCGACAAGTCGCCCTTGTCACGCGCTTCCGCAATGGCAGCAATCACTTTCGGCCGTTCAACCGACTCAAGGTGTCTTAATTCGGCCACCAGTTGCTGGTAGCCTTCTTCTGACATATAAGCCATAATTTTTCCTCCTATATATTTCGTTAGTTAATAATTTCAGATAAAAGTAAAGGGCTGTTCCAAAATAGAACCACCTATCAAAAGTAAAGTCATTCTGAACGAAGAAAAGAAGACGGGCACTGAGAAAGACAACGCCCACCGTCTTCACTTTGTTCAGAATGACAATTTTGAATAGTCAGTAAAAATTTTGATACAGCCTCTTGGCTATAAACTCTTTGTATTTTCTGCAAAGATAAGCTTTTTTGTATTACGAACCAAATGCAGAGAGATATGCTTTACAACATATATGGAATATTAAAGAAGTTTCTTGATTTCCGTTTCCAGATCGGCGTTTTCCGGGAGCCGGAGGCTCAGTTCGTTATTACGGTTTATGAGGAAGCTTCCGGGAAGTTTGGTCAGACCGTATATGTTGATATACGATGAGTAGGGACCTTGCGGATCGCGGACGCAAATCCACGGCAGATTGTCGGCCGCGGTTTTCCAGAAATGCTCGTCCACGTCAAACGAAACCTGGTAAATTTCGAATCCCTGCGGCGCATACTTGTTGTAGAGTTCGCGCAAGGCAAGGTTGCGTACGCCGGAGGTGGCGGCGCCATAAGCCGTGAAGTCGAGGAGCACGACTTTTCCTTTCAGGTCTGTAAGGTGATGAAGCTTGCCGTTGATGTCTTTCAGCGGAACGTCTATGATGGATGTTTCCTGAATCTTGTCGGCCGGCAGGGCTATTTGTTCCTGCGCCGGCGTGCGCGTATTCTTCATCCCCTTAATTACCATGTTATAAAGGTTGCGCGAACGGTCGGCATGGGGATAAAGGTTGTTCAGGCTGGTAGCGACGGCCGCAAAGCATTTCACGTCGTCCTTGCTCGTCAGCGGGTCGAAAATCATGTAGCCGTTCAGCGTCTGGAACAATGCGAAGTAGGCGTATGACTTGTTGGGAGCCGCGAAAATATAGTTCCGGCGCACCTTTTCCTTATAGGCATTCACCATCCGCATCAAGCTGTCCTGAGCAATTCCGGCGGGCAGCCCCGACTGTCCTAATTTGTTGACAGCCTGCTGCAGTCCGGACTGCAGCAAAGCAAGTTCCTTTATTTTCAGGTTGTTTTCCGAACCTTCAATCTGATAGTCTGTGGAGAAGCCGTTGTAATCGGCCTTCACCGTTACCGTTTCAATGGAATCTACCGAAAAATTGATAATCTGGTTGTCTATGCGCAGGCGATAGAATTCCGGAGATTCGGGGCGGTTGCCTTTGAAGCTGAAAGTTCCCTTGCTGCCGAGCTTGACAGAGTCGAGTTCAACAATACCTTCCAGACCGGTCTGCTCAAAATACAGCATTTTGTCATCGGCGCCAGTTACCGCACCTTCTACGAGGAAAGACGGATTCTGGTTGCAGCCAGCCAGAACGGCAGCTATCAAAGCTGCCACCATATAAGCACTTCTTTTCATTGACAGTTCTTTTTTAATTTTGCTGCAAAGTTACTTCTTTTCATGACTTCACAAAGTTTTTCCGCCACAAATCGATTTCACGCGCCTGCAAACCTTTTTCCGGGCAGGGAAGGGCCGCCGGGAAACGGCTCGTGGCTTTGAATAAAACGGCCGCTCGTCTTGCCCGGTTTGTCCCGTCATCTTTGCAGAGATGGCCTGTCTTTTTTTGAGGGTCTTTCGGTGGCGGAGAAAATGAGGAAACGTGATTCCGGTTTCAGAAAACGAACATATAAAAAACGTGTTGGCGGCAAAAGTTTTCACGGATAACGAGGGTGGTATACAATAAAATATCTATCTTTGCGCAGATTTTTGAAATAATATAAAAAAGTTTTTTATGATCAATCCTATTGTTAAGACGATCGAGTTGAGAGATGGAAGAACCATCACGCTCGAAACGGGAAAGCTTGCAAAACAGGCAGATGGTGCTGTTATGCTGCGCATGGGAAATACCATGCTGCTGGCTACTGTTTGTGCAGCAAAAGATGCAGTTCCCGGTACAGATTTCATGCCTCTCCAGGTAGAGTACAGAGAAAAATATTCCTCATTCGGACGTTTTCCGGGTGGCTTTACCAAACGTGAAGGAAAGGCTTCTGATTACGAAATCCTTACTTGTCGTCTGGTGGACCGTGCCTTGCGCCCGCTGTTCCCGGACAACTATCACGCAGAAGTATACGTGAACATCATTCTTTTCTCTGCCGACGGCGTTGACATGCCTGACGCACTGGCCGGACTTGCCGCTTCTGCTGCTTTGGCCGTATCCGACATCCCGTTCGGAGGCCCGATTTCAGAAGTGCGTGTAGCCCGCATCGACGGCAAATTCGTTATCGACCCTACTTTTGAAGAGTTGAAGCGTGCCGACATGGATATCATGGTTGCAGCAACTTACGATAATATCATGATGGTGGAAGGCGAAATGAAGGAAGTTTCAGAACAGGATCTGCTGGAAGCCATGAAGTTCGCTCACGAAGAAATCAAGATTCACTGCAAGGCGCAGATGGAACTGATGGAGGAAGCGGGCAAGACGGTGAAGCGCGAATACTGTCATGAAGAAAATGATGAAGATCTGCGCAAGGCCGTTCATGAAGCCTGCTATGCAAAGGCATATGCCGTAGCAGAGTCAGGCAACAAGAACAAGCACGAACGTGAAGATGCGTTTGCTGCCATCTGCGACGAATTCAAGGCTCAGTTCACAGAAGAAGAGCTGGAAGAAAAAGGCCCTATGATCGACCGCTACTACCATGATGTGGAAAAAGAGGCTATGCGCCGTTGCATCCTTGACGAAGGAAAACGTCTGGACGGACGTGCCACTACTGACATACGTCCGATATGGTGCGAAGTAAGTCCGCTGCCCGGTCCTCACGGCTCGTCAATCTTCACCCGCGGTGAAACTCAGTCGTTGAGTACCGTGACGCTGGGAACAAAGCTCGACGAGAAGATCATTGACGATGTGCTTGACCAGCACAAGGAGCGTTTCTTGCTGCACTATAACTTTCCGCCGTTCTCAACCGGTGAGGCAAAAGCGCAGCGCGGTGTAGGCCGCCGCGAAATCGGTCACGGCCATCTGGCATGGCGTGCGCTGAAAGGACAGATTCCCGCAGACTATCCGTACTGTGTGCGTGTGGTTTCAGATATTCTCGAGTCAAACGGTTCGTCTTCTATGGCTACCGTATGTGCCGGAACACTGGCCCTGATGGATGCCGGTGTGCCTATCAAGAAGCCGGTATCAGGTATTGCAATGGGATTGATCAAGAATGCCGGAGAAGACAAGTATGCGGTGCTTTCAGACATCTTGGGAGATGAAGACCACTTGGGAGATATGGACTTTAAGGTGACAGGTACCCGCGACGGTATCACCGCTACACAGATGGATATCAAATGCGACGGACTTACGTATGACATTCTTGAAAAAGCACTGTTGCAGGCAAAGCAGGGACGCGAATACATTCTCGGCAAATTGACCGACTGCATCGCCGAACCTCGCGCCGAACTGAAGCCTCATGCTCCGCGTATCGAAACGATGACCATTCCGAAAGAATTCATCGGAGCCGTAATCGGCCCGGGCGGAAAGATTATTCAGGGTATGCAGGAGGAAACCGGAGCTACCATTACGATAGAAGAAACCGACGGTGTGGGACGCATTGAAATCGCCGGAAACAACAAGACGAGCATTGATGACGCAATTCGCCTTATCAAGAATATTGTTGCTGTTCCCGAAGTGGGCGAAACCTATAAAGGCAAGGTGCGCTCTGTAATGCCTTACGGAGCATTTGTTGAGTTCCTGCCTGGAAAAGACGGCTTGCTCCACATTTCTGAAATCGACTGGAAGCGTTTTGAAACGATTGAAGAAACCGGACTGAAAGAAGGCGATGAAATCGACGTGAAGCTGATGGATATCGATCCGAAAACTGGCAAATTCAAATTGTCGCACAAGGCTCTGCTTCCCAAACCGGAAGGTGTGGAAAACGGAAACGGCAAAGGCGAAGGACGCGGAAAGCGCGAACGTCGTCCGCACAACAATCCGAAAGAATAAATGCAGCTTAGCTTAAGCTTATTCACATAAAGAAAGTCCTGCTCTCTTCAATGGGGGCAGGACTTTTTTGTATGCTCGGTCTGATCTTATAGCCGTTATTTGCGCAAAATGCGTGTGGAGGCACTTGCGCGCCGGAGCATATAAAAGATCTCATCCGTAATGCGGCGTGTTGAGTTGTGGCGGGCGAGCGCGTAGTTGGCGCAGAGGTGGGAAAGGAGCGAACCCGCCAGAAACAGGAGGCCGGCAGTATGCAGTATGTTGCCCAGTCCCGCAAGAGGAGAAACGATTCCGCCGAATGCAAATCCGATAGCGCCCAACAGAGCCGAAGCTATCCCAGCGTTTGTCCGTTCGCAGTCCATTGCCAGTGCACTGGAGGCGGTGAATGTCATTCCTACCATGGCCAGCAGGCAGAAAGCCAGCGTTTCGTATATCCAGAAGTTGCATCCGAGGTAGAGTGCAACGAATAAAACAGTTGACAGAAGCAGCATGGCGGAACTTCCGAATCCAAGCGCATCTTTCATGTTGCGGAACCTTACAGCTACGGTAGACGATATGACCATTGCGATAGCATTGGCCCCGAAGCAAAGGCTGAATTCCATCGGACTCAGCCCATAGTGCTGCTGCATGATGAACGGGGCAGAAGCAATGTTGGCGAAGAGCACCCCCATGGTCAATCCGTATTGCAGGATGTAGCAGAGGTATTGCCTGTTGTGCGTCACGGTTCTGAAGCGTCGGAATACGTTGCTCCAGCGCATGGAGGCGCGTTGTTCGGAAGACAATGATTCGTTGAAATGGAAGCTTCCGGCAAGCAGAATGACTCCCAGAAAGAGCAGGAAGCAGAATATTCCATGCCATCCGCCGATTTCGGATAAAGTGCCTCCGGCAATGGGGGCGGCTACAGTAGCTATTCCGTTGATAGCCCCGATGATTGCCAGCATGGCTGCGAGTTCGTGTCCTGCATATTTGTCGGCTGCTATGGATCTGGATATAACTACGCCTCCGGCTCCGGCTATTCCTTGGACAAGCCGAAGCGCAACGAACTGCAAGATGGTTTCGGAAAGAATGCAGCCCGCGGTAGAAAGCAGGAAGAGAATCATGGCGGCAAGCAGAGAGGAACGCCTGCCGAATTTGTCGCTGACAGGACCGAATACAAGCTGTCCTGCAGCCAGTCCGATCATGCTGGCCGTCAGTCCCAATTGCACCATTGATGATGACGTGTTGAAATAGCCGGTCATTGCAGGCAGGGTAGGCAGGTACATGTCCATTACGAAAGGCCCGAATGCGCTCAGCATTCCTAAAAAGATTATGGTGAAGGTTCTTGAATTTTGTCTGCTCTTCATTGTCGTGCCGTTTTTTAATTCGCCTGCAAAATTAGGGCATTTCTATGGGATGGAATATTTCGGAATTTGTACAAAACATTTCATTTTAGGAACAATGTGGTGGAAATATATACAGGGCAGCGGATTATTGGCTATATTTGTGGGAAAAAACAGAATAAATCCATTTGGGGAATATAGCAGGATATGGATAATACACTTTTTCCGTCTGATACCTTAAATATTCATTACGAGGAAACCGATCTGCAGTTTCTTCGTTTAAAGCCTTGTCATTTTCAGTGTGGGATTTATATTATTTGTGTGCAGGGATATGCCCGCATGTCAACGGGTGTGCAGCAATATGAATTGGCCGGACAGACCGAACTGATTTTTCTGACGGGCACGTTGCTGCAGCTTCTTGAGGCTTCGGACGATTTCCGCGTCCGTTTGCTGATGTTTCCTCAAGAGGTTTTTCTGAAAGCTGTGCTGCCTATTGATACACCTTATTTTAATTATACGCATGAGCATCCTTGCTACCGGCATACGGCGGACGAACGCAGCCAGAAGACATGGAAAGAAATCAATCTTTGGATGGATATGGCAAAGATGCTGTTTACAGGCAGCACCTCGCAGTTCAGGCGGCAGCAGGAACATGATTATTTGCAGGGAATGCTGATGTGGCTGTTCAACACCATTCAGGAAAAGCTGGCGTTGAAGAACCAGTATAGCCGGAAGCAGGTCATCTGCCACAGATTCATGCAGCTGGTCAGAGAGCATGGGCGGCAAGAGCATCAAGTGTCGTTCTATGCCGAAAAGTTGTGCATAACTCCGCGCTATCTGCATCAGGTGACGATGCAGTATATGGATGGAAGGTCGCCGAAAGAGTTGATCGACGAACAGCTGACGGCTGAAATTAAAGTGCTGCTGAACCAGCCTGAACTGTCGGTTGCAGAAATAGCGGAGCGTTTGCATTTCGCGGACCAGTCGTACCTGACGCGATTCTTTAAAAAGAATACGGGCATGTCGCCCAAAGAATTTCGTTTGAAGTAGTTCCTTTGTTTTACGGCGGACAGAGTTAAATTATTTGCGTCTAGGTATGTCTGGAGATGATTTGGGAATAAAAAAGAAATCGGCCAAGTGTTGATGTTTAATTACTTAGCCGATTTGCTCGTACCCAGACCCGGGGTCGAACCGGGATGGATGTTACTCCACTGGTGTTTGAGACCAGCGCGTCTACCGATTCCGCCATCTGGGCATTCCATTGAATTGTGGCGCAAAGGTACGCCTTTTTTTCGAACCTGCAACAGTTTTCCCGAAAAATGGTCAAAAAAACTTATCTAACACTATTTTGGATCCTTTTGAGGGGCATTTATGGGGAAAAAAGATTATCTTAGCGTAAACTTTAACGCTATTATATTATTAACCATGAGTAATAATAATTTTTATTGTGTTATCATGGCTGGCGGAACGGGGCGGAGGTTCTGGCCGTATAGCCGGAAAGCATTGCCCAAGCAGTTTCTCGACTTTTTCGGAAGTGGACAGACCCTTATCCAGCAGACCTACGAAAGGTATAGGCAGATTGTTCTTCCGGAAAATATCTATATTTCAACTTATAAGGATTATAAGGATATTGTGCTTGAACTGCTTCCCGAGGTAAAGGAAAGTCAGCTTATTATTGAGGAGGAGCATAGGAATACGGCTCCGGCCATCGCATATGCATCACATGTCATTCAGAAGATGAATCCTGACGCAACGGTGATAATGGCTCCGTCGGATAATATGGTGCTCAAGCAGGAGGAATTCAAGCAGGCAGTGCTGAAAGGTATGGAGTTTGCGTCACATTCAGGTAAATTGATCGTGATGGGGATTAAGCCGACTTATCCGGAAACGGGATATGGATACATTCAGGTGTCTGAAGAGCGTGAGGGGGATTTTTGCAAAATCAAGACATTCATCGAAAAGCCGGCAAGGGAGTTTGCCGAGGTGTTTGTGCAGGGTAACGAATTTTTTTGGAACTCAGGGATTTTCATTTGGCACATTGATACGATATTGAAGGCTTTTCATGAAATGCTTTCGGATATATGTCCGCGTGTGGAATGCGACCGTCCGGATTTCAGCTCATGTCCCAACAGTTCTTTCGATACGAGTATTATGGAAAAGGTAGACAATGTATATGTGCAGCTTTGTGATTTCGGTTGGGCGGATATTGGCACGTGGGGTGCTCTTCACGATTTGTTGCCGAAAGATGAAGAACGTAATGTGGTTATCGACAGCAATACGATGCTTTACGGATGCAAGAACAATCTGATAATGATGCCGAAGGACAAGCTTGCAGTGATTCAGGATCTTGAAGGGTATCTGGTGGTTGAAAAAGACAATGTGCTTCTTATTTGCAGGAAAGACGACCAGAATGCTATCCGTAAATTTGTGAACGACGTTGAAATGCGTTTCGGAGAAAAATATTCCTGACAATGGATGAGATAGAAAGAGTCCGGGAAATGTCATTCCCGGATTTCTTTTTCCTGAAAGTCCTTCCTTCGCAGCACAAAGCTGTTGCTCAAGTATTTCTCTCGTACAATCTTGTTTTCGGCAAGTTCTTCGGGCGTGCCTTGGAAGAGGATTTTACCTTCGAACAGCAGGTAGGCCCGGTCGGTGATGCTCAGTGTTTCCTGTACGTTGTGGTCTGTAATCAGGATACCGATATTCTTGTCTTTCAGTCGCCACACAATGTGCTGGATGTCTTCTACGGCAATCGGGTCAACTCCGGCAAACGGTTCGTCAAGCATGATGAATTTAGGGTCGATGGCCAGGCAGCGGGCAATTTCCGTACGTCGGCGTTCGCCTCCCGAAAGCTGGTCGCCCAGATTCTTCCTTACTTTCTGTAGGCGGAATTCAGCGATCAAGCTTTCCAGTTTTTCTTTCTGATACTCCGGGCTTTTGTTTGTCAGTTCCAGCACGGAGGCTATATTGTCTTCCACACTCATCTTGCGGAACACTGAAGCCTCCTGCGCCAAATAGCCGATACCGATTTGGGCACGCTTGTATACCGGATAGGATGTGATGTCCTGATCGTTCAGATAAATGTGCCCTTCGTTTGGCACAATAAGTCCGGTTGTCATATAGAAAGACGTGGTTTTTCCTGCCCCATTGGGGCCTAACAGGCCTACGATTTCTCCCTGCTTCACATTGATCGACACGTGGCTTACTACCGTACGTTTGCCGTACTTCTTCACTAAGTTCTCTGTGCGCAATATCATCCGTCCGTCAGTCGGGAGTTCGAATGCTTCGGCTGTATGTGATTGGTTCTCTAGCTCTGCCATAATAGAATCGTTGAGTGCTGCAAAAGTAGTAAAATTATTGGGTTATATGGTCGTTCGGTAGAATTTCGTCTTATCTTTTATTATAATATAGCTAAAAAAGCGTACTTTTGTACCAAATATTATTCAAGCTTATGGTAAAGCCTATTACGAACTTTGGAAAATATCTTGTGCTGATGAGCCGGGTTTTTTCTCGTCCGGAGCGTTTCCGAATGTATTTTAAGCAATATGTCAATGAGATGGTGCAGCTTGGAATCAATTCCATCGGCATTGTCCTTCTGATCTCATTTTTTATCGGAGCGGTAATCTGCATTCAGATCAAGCTGAATATCGAGAGTCCGTGGATGCCCCGATTCGTGGTGGGATATACCACGCGAGAAATTCTGCTGCTGGAGTTTTCGTCTTCTATCATGTGTTTGATCCTTGCGGGAAAGGTGGGGTCGAACATTGCTTCCGAAATCGGGACAATGCGCGTTACCCAGCAGATTGACGCACTGGAGATAATGGGGATCAATTCGGCCTCTTACCTGATACTTCCCAAGATACTCGGCCTGATGACCATTATCCCGCTGCTGGTTACATTCAGCATATTTGCCGGAATTATCGGTGCCTTCTGTACGGCGTGGTTTGCCGGAATAATGAATGCGACTGACTTGCAGTACGGTTTGCAATATTGCTTTGTGGAATGGTATATCTGGTGCGGGTTTATCAAATCACTTTTCTTTGCTTTCATCATAGCCAGTGTGTCGGCCTATTTCGGCTACACGGTTGAAGGAGGCTCTATTGCGGTGGGAAAGGCCAGCACAGACTCGGTGGTGTCAAGCAGTGTGCTGATATTGTTTTCTGATTTGATACTTACACAATTGTTAATGGGATGATACAACTGAATTCTATATGCAAGTCGTTTGAGGGACGTACGGTTCTTGACGACATCGATTTCTCTTTCGATGATGGAAAGACTAACCTGATAATCGGTCAAAGCGGTTCGGGAAAGACAGTGCTGATGAAATGCATTGTCGGTCTGCTTACACCTGAAAATGGTGAGGTGCTTTATGACGGACGGGATCTGATTCATATGGGAAAGAAAGAGAAGCAGGCGCTTCGCCGGGAAATGGGGATGATTTTTCAGAGTGCAGCCTTGTTCGACTCGTTGTCTGTGCTGGAAAATGTGATGTTCCCTCTTGACATGTTTTCAACGGATACTTACCGTGACCGCGTGAAGCGTGCCCGGTTTTGTCTGGACCGTGTGAACCTGATAGATGCGCAGGATAAATATCCCGGAGAGATCAGCGGAGGCATGCAGAAGCGTGTGGCGATTGCCCGTGCCATAGCCTTGCAGCCGAAGTATCTTTTTTGCGATGAGCCAAATTCGGGGCTTGACCCCAAGACTTCGCTGGTTATCGACGACTTGATCCATGGCATCACGGTTGAATATAATATGACTACCATTATCAATACGCATGACATGAATTCGGTGATGGGGATAGGCGACAGCATTCTGTTCATCTATCAAGGCCGGAAAGAATGGGAAGGCACGAAGGATGACGTGTTTAATGCAACCAACGAGCGGTTGAACAATTTCATTTTTGCTTCCGACCTGCTGCGGAAGGTGAAGCAGGAAGAAAACAAGGCCAAATGACGGGATGCTTCCGACGCGAAAAAGGAGGGCGGAAAAACCTCTCCGGATGGGCGTTCGTTTTATGCAAGACATGCGCTCATCTTTCTTCAGATGAGCGGCCGTTTTTTGAAGAGGGCAGAGGAAATATGCGCAAGCGTGCGTTTTTCTTTTTTTTGCCTGACTTTTTGGTAATTGCCAGATTAAGCATTATTTTTGCAACCACTTTGTAGAAAATAAAAGAAACTAATAATTAAATAAATAAGTCGGAAATGAATATTTCATTGCAAAATGTTGACAAAGTAAGTGCTGTGCTTACTGCTCAGATTGAAAAAGCTGATTATCAGGCTCAGGTTGACAAATCCCTGAAGACTCTGCGTCAGAGAGTGAATATGCCCGGATTCCGTAAAGGTATGGTTCCGATGGGACTGATTAAAAAGCAGTATGGAACTTCTGTATTGATTGAAGAAGTTGACAAGCTGCTGCAAGAAAAAGTGGGCGAATATATCCGTGACAACAAGGTTAATATGCTGGGAACTCCGCTGCCGAAGGAAAACAACGTAAACTTCGCGACAGACGAGAACTTTGAATTCTCGTTCGATATAGCTCTGGCTCCTGAATTTGACCTGACGCTTTCGAAAGAGGATACCATCGATTATTATGATATCAATGTAACCGATGAAATGGTTGAACAGCAGGTGAAGATGTACACCCAGCGTACGGCCAAATATGAAAAAGTGGAAGAGTATCAGGATAACGACCTGCTGAAGGGTCTGTTGGCTGAACTTGATGAGAACGGCAATACAAAAGAGGGCGGCGTTCAGGTAGAAGGCGCTGTGATGATGCCTTCTTACATGAAGAACGATGAGCAGAAGGCTATCTTCAACGGAGTGAAAGTGAATACGGTGCTGGTGTTCAACCCTGCGGCTGCCTTCGACAACAATGAGGCCGAACTGGCTTCCTTGCTGAAGGTCAAGAAAGAAGAAGTTGCAAATCACAAAGGTAACTTCAGCTTCCAGATTGAAGAAATTACGCGTATGATTCCGGGCGACCTGAACCAGGAGCTGTTTGATCAGGTGCTGGGAGAAGGCAAGGCACATACGGAAGAAGAATTCCGTGCTCAAATTAAGGAAGTGATTGCCGGACAGTTTGCTGCCGACGCCGATTACAAGTTCTTGATCGATGTGCGCAACTATGCGATGAACAAGGTTGGCAAACTGGAATTTGCCGATGAACTGATGAAGCGCATCATGCTTGACAATAACAAAGACAAAGGTGAAGAGTTCGTTTCTCAGAACTACGACAAGAGCATCGAAGAGCTGACATGGCATTTGATTAAAGAAAAGCTGGTGGCTGCCAACAGCATTAAGGTTGAACAGAGCGATATCAGTGATATGGCGAAGGAGGCTACCCGCGCTCAGTTTGCTCAGTATGGAATGATCAATGTGCCTGATGAACTGCTTGAAAACTATTCTAAGGAAATGCTGAAGAAGCGTGAAAGCGTAGAGGCTCTTGTAAATCGTGTGATTGAAACGAAGCTGGCTAATGTTCTGAAAGAACAGGTGGCATTGAATCACAAAGCTGTTTCGGCTGAGGAATTCAATCAGATGTTTCAATAAACAAGCAAATGCGGGTGGACGCAAATTGCTAAAACTTGCTAAAAAAGGGGGCTTTTAATCGGACTTCTTCCACAAGACGGAAGTGTTTTGTACTTTTGTTAGTCGGGAGAGAGGGGGATTGAAGGCCTCCTTTTCATTGTGTGACTTTAATCTTTATAAGATATGATGGATGATTTTAGAAAATATGCTACCAAGCATTTGGGCATGAACAGCATG
This sequence comes from Bacteroides sp. ET225, assembly GCF_024733745.1. Classification (NCBI taxonomy): domain Bacteria; kingdom Pseudomonadati; phylum Bacteroidota; class Bacteroidia; order Bacteroidales; family Bacteroidaceae; genus Bacteroides; species Bacteroides sp. ET225. The sequence continues at coordinate 58,112 of NZ_JANRHN010000012.1, forward strand.
GTGCTTGACGATGTGATCAAGTCGCAGGCGGGCTATCTGAACCCGTATATTCTGGAAGAGCGTCAGTTGAACGTGACTCAGCTGGATGTGTTCTCCCGGCTGATGATGGACCGTATCATCTTCCTCGGAACGCCTATTGACGACTATACGGCAAACACGCTTCAGGCACAGCTGCTTTATCTGGATTCTGTAGATTCAGGAAAAGATATCTCGATTTACATCAATTCGCCGGGAGGATCTGTGTATGCGGGATTGGGCATCTACGACACGATGCAGTTTATCAGCAGTGATGTGGCTACAATCTGTACAGGCATGGCGGCTTCTATGGCGGCTGTATTGTTGGTGGCTGGAAAGGAAGGCAAGCGTTCGGCTCTGACGCACTCGCGCGTGATGATTCACCAGCCGATGGGCGGAGCGCAGGGACAGGCTTCAGACATCGAGATTACAGCCCGTGAAATACAGAAACTGAAGAAGGAACTTTATACGATCATCGCCGACCATTCGCATACGCCTTTTGACAAGGTTTGGGCGGATTCCGACCGTGACTATTGGATGACGGCCCAGGAGGCGAAGGATTACGGGATGATTGATGAGGTGCTTTCGCGCAAACCTGAAGCAGCACAACAAGATATAACGAAATAAAAACAAGACAAATTGGAAGATAATAAAAGTTCAAGAACAAAAAGAAGATGCAATTTTTGCGGCCGTACGGAAAACGAAGTCGGATTTCTGATAACGGGAATCAATGGCTGCATCTGTGACAGCTGTGCGGAACAGGCGCATGAGATTGTTCAGGAAACGCTTCAGGCGAAGAACAAGCCTGCCGGTGAACTGGATATGAGCGAACTGCCGAAACCGAAAGATATAAAGGATTTTCTTGACCAGTATGTCATTGGACAGGATGATGCAAAGCGTTATCTGTCGGTTGCTGTCTACAATCATTACAAGCGTCTGCTTCAGCCGAAAGATGAGGCGGATGTGGAGATAGAGAAGTCGAACATCATTATGGTGGGAAGCACCGGTACGGGGAAGACTTTGCTTGCCCGTACGATAGCGAAGTTGCTTCATGTGCCGTTTACCATTGTTGATGCCACTGTGCTCACCGAAGCGGGTTATGTCGGAGAAGATATCGAAAGCATCCTTACTCGTTTGCTTCAGGTGGCAGACTATAACGTTGCCGAAGCCGAGCGGGGCATCGTGTTCATTGATGAAATCGACAAGATAGCGCGTAAGGGAGATAATCCTTCCATCACTCGCGATGTGAGCGGGGAAGGCGTTCAGCAGGGCTTGTTGAAACTGCTCGAAGGGTCTGTGGTCAATGTCCCCCCTCAAGGCGGACGCAAACATCCCGATCAGAAGATGATTCCGGTGAATACGAAAAACATTCTGTTTATTTGCGGCGGAGCTTTTGACGGAATCGAACGGAAAATCGCCCAGCGCCTGAATACGAATGTCGTAGGCTATAATGCCGCAAAGGAGCAGGTTAAGATAGACAGGAGCAACTTGATGCAGTATATTGCGCCGCAAGATCTGAAGTCGTTCGGGCTTATTCCCGAAATTATCGGCCGCTTGCCGGTGCTTACTTATCTGAATCCTTTGGACCGCAAGGCTTTGCGAAGTATTCTGACCGAGCCTAAAAACTCCATCATCAAGCAGTATGTCAAACTGTTCGAGATGGATGGGGTCAAGCTGGAGTTTGAGCCTGAAGTGTTCGAGTATATCGTTGACAAGGCTATGGAATACAAGCTGGGTGCCCGGGGACTGCGTTCGATAGTAGAAACCATCATGATGGATACGATGTTCGAGATTCCATCTCAGAAGACCGACCGTCTGGTGGTGACGCTTGACTATGCAAAAGAACAGATGGGGAAAGCGAATCTGTCAAGGTTGCAGGTGGCGTGAAAAAGTGAGTGTTTTTTGTGAAGAGAAGTCTTTGGAGAAAAATATTCGCCGAAATTCTTGCATGATATGAAAAGTTGTTTATAACTTTATAGACAGAAAATTTCAACGGAAATTATACATTAAATCTGAGGACAATGACGGAAAATATCAATTTGACAGAGCAACTGAAGAAATATTTTGGCTTTGATACCTTCAAAGGTAATCAGGAAGCGATTATCCGGAATTTGTTATCCGGGAAAGATACTTTTGTATTGATGCCTACGGGCGGAGGCAAGTCCCTCTGCTACCAGCTTCCCTCCCTGCTGATGGAAGGTACTGCGATTGTTATTTCTCCGCTAATTGCCTTGATGAAGAATCAGGTGGATGCGATGCGCAACTTCAGCGAAGAAGATGGCGTGGCGCATTTCATCAATTCTTCACTGACAAAGTCTGCGATTGAACAGGTGAAGTCGGATATTCTTGCCGGCAAGACCAAGCTGCTTTATGTGGCTCCTGAATCGCTGACAAAAGAAGATAACGTTGAGTTTTTGAGGCAAGTGAAAATTTCTTTCTATGCTGTAGACGAGGCGCACTGCATTTCTGAATGGGGGCATGATTTCCGTCCGGAATACCGGCGTATACGTCCAATTATTGATGAAATCGGAAAGGCTCCGATCATTGCGCTTACGGCAACCGCTACTCCGAAAGTGAAGATGGATATCCAGAAGAACTTGGGGATGATGGAGGCGGCTGAGTTCAAATCGTCGTTTAACCGTCCGAACTTGTATTATGAAGTGAGGGCCAAGACGAACAATGTGGATGCTGATATCGTGAAGTTCATCAAACACAACGAAGGTAAATCGGGGATTATCTACTGTCTGAGCAGGAAAAAGGTTGAGGAACTGGCCGAGATTTTGCAGGCGAACGGAATCAAGGCGCGCCCGTATCATGCGGGGATGGATTCTGCCACACGGAATGCCAATCAAGATGCGTTCTTGAAAGAAGACATAGATGTGATTGTGGCTACCATCGCGTTTGGCATGGGGATTGACAAGCCGGATGTGCGTTTCGTGATTCATTACGATGTCCCTAAGAGCCTGGAAGGATATTATCAGGAAACCGGACGAGCCGGACGCGACGGGGGAGAAGGCCAGTGCATCACGTTCTATTCGAATAAAGATTTGCAGAAGCTGGAGAAATTCATGCAAGGGAAGCCGGTATCTGAGCAGGAAATCGGACGTCAGCTGTTGCAGGAAACGGCAGCTTATGCTGAGTCGTCCGTTTGCCGCAGAAAGATATTGTTGCATTATTTCGGAGAAGAATATACCGAAGACAATTGTGGAAATTGTGATAACTGTTTAAATCCTAAGAAACAAGTGGAGGCTCAGGATGCATTATGTACGGTGATAGAAACGATCATCGCTGTAAAAGAGAATTTTAAACAAGAGTATATTCTTGATATATTGTTGGGTAAGGAAACGTCGGAAGTGCTTGCCCATAAACATGAGGATCTGGAGATTTTCGGTGCCGGAATGGGCGAGGAGGACAGGCTGTGGAATGCTGTAATCCGTCAGGCTTTGATTGCCGGGTACTTGAAGAAAGATGTAGAGAACTATGGCCTGCTGAAGGTTACTTCCGAAGGACACAAGTTCTTGAAGAAGCCGAAATCGTTCAAGATTGTGGAAGATACGGATTTTGATGAAGAGGAAGCGGAAGAAACTCCGATGAGGAGCGGAGCTTCGTGTGCCGTTGATCCGGTTCTGTATGCTATGCTGAAAGATCTGCGCAAGAAGATGTCGAAAAAACTGGATGTTCCTCCTTATGTGATTTTCCAGGATCCTTCGTTGGAGGCCATGGCTACAATTTATCCTGTTACATTGGAGGAGTTGCAGAATATCCCGGGAGTTGGAGCCGGAAAGGCAAAACGCTATGGACAGGAGTTCTGCGACCTGATAAAGAAACACTGCGAGGAGAATGAAATCGACCGACCGGAAGATTTGCGCGTGCGTACGGTTGCCAACAAGTCGAAACTGAAGGTTTCAATCATTCAAAGTATCGACCGTAAGGTGGCGCTTGACGATATTGCTGTTGCTAAGGGTATTGAGTTCAGCGAACTGCTTGATGAAATTGAAGCGATTGTTTATTCGGGAACCAAGCTCAACATCGATTATTTCTTGAATGAAATCATGGACGAAGACCATATGCAGGACATTTATGATTATTTCAAGGAATCTACGACCGACAATATTGATGATGCGATGGAGGAATTGGGCGATGACTACACGGAAGATGAAATCCGTCTGGTTCGCATCAAGTTCATTTCTGAAATGGCAAATTGACCAAAAAGACACAAGAAAATGTGTGCAGGCGCGGAAAACAGGGGAATGAACCGCTGTTTTTCGCGTTTTCTTTGAAAAAAGATGTTAAGTCGTCTGTTGGTTTGGAAGAAAATCCGTATATTTGCACGCAATAAAATCTTAACGCATAAAGTCCTATGTCATTTATTGCAGATAAAGTTGTTATGGACGGATTAACGTATGATGATGTATTGTTGATTCCGGCCTATTCAGAAGTTTTACCTAAGACAGTCGAGCTCACGACTAAGTTTTCACGCAACATTGAGTTGAAAATTCCGTTTGTAACTGCAGCTATGGATACGGTTACAGAGGCGCAGATGGCTATTGCCATTGCACGCGAAGGGGGTATCGGTGTGATTCATAAGAATATGTCCATCGAAGAACAGGCGCGTCAGGTAGCTATCGTGAAGCGTGCCGAAAATGGCATGATTTATGATCCTGTCACAATTAAAAGGGGATCAACGGTGAAGGATGCACTGGATATCATGGCTGAATATAAAATCGGCGGTATTCCTGTGGTTGATGACGAGAAATATCTTGTAGGCATTGTGACAAACCGTGACCTTCGTTTCGAGAAGGATTTGTCAAAGCGGATAGATGAAGTGATGACAAAAGACAATATCGTGACCACAGCTCCGGGAACAGATATGGAGACTGCATCCAATATCCTCCAGGAACATAAAATTGAGAAACTTCCTGTTGTGGATGCCAACGGCAAGCTCGTAGGATTGATAACTTATAAGGATATTACAAAGGCTAAGGACAAACCGATGGCTTGCAAAGATTCGAAAGGGCGTTTGCGCGTAGCTGCCGGTGTGGGTGTGACCAAGGATACACTGGAGCGCATGGAGGCTTTGGTGAAGGCTGGGGCCGATGCCATTGTTATTGATACGGCTCATGGCCATTCAAAGAATGTAATTGACAAACTGAAGGAAGCTAAGCAGAAATTTCCTGAAATTGATATTGTTGTCGGTAATGTAGCGACCGGCGAAGCGGCCAAGGCCTTGGTTGAGGCTGGTGCGGATGCGGTGAAAGTAGGTATCGGTCCGGGTTCTATCTGTACGACACGTGTAGTTGCCGGAGTAGGTGTTCCGCAGCTGACTGCAGTATATGACGTAGCCAAGGCATTGGAGGGTACGGGTGTGCCTTTGATCGCCGACGGCGGTTTGCGTTATTCAGGCGATGTGGTAAAGGCACTGGCTGCCGGTGGATACAGCGTAATGATCGGTTCGTTGGTTGCCGGAACAGAAGAGTCGCCGGGTGACACAATCATCTTCAACGGGCGTAAGTTCAAGTCTTACCGCGGCATGGGTTCGCTTGAAGCTATGGAAAATGGTTCAAAAGACCGTTATTTCCAATCAGATACAACAGATGTGAAGAAACTGGTTCCGGAAGGAATTTCTGCCCGGGTTCCGTATAAAGGAACTTTGTATGAAGTCATTTATCAGTTGGTAGGAGGACTTCGTTCGGGTATGGGATATTGCGGTGCGCATAATATTATGGAATTGCACAATGCCAAGTTTACTCGTATAACGAATGCCGGCGTGTTGGAAAGTCATCCGCACGATGTGGCTATTACGAGCGAGGCTCCTAATTACAGCCGTCCGCAGTAATTTATCGGAAAATTCTCAAGATTGTATTAAGGGGTGTTGTGAATATGTTAAGATATTCGGGCACCCCTTGTCTTTTTCATATAAATTTAAGGATGATGTGGCAGAAATTGCTTCTTGTAAGTGCATTGGGAATCGCATTGGATTGTGCCTCTCTTCGGGCGGGTACAGATGCTGATATCTTGTTTACGCTCAATGGTAACCCTGTTTCGGTTGGGGAGTTTAATGGCTATTGCGAACGCTCAGGTGCGGGGGAGAGGGAGTTCTCAGAACGTCTTTTCAATTATTTCCTCTATTTCAAGCTGAAAGTAGCCGATGCACGGCGAATGAAAATAGATACGCTTATGGATTTCCGTTTGCAGTGCAGGATGCTTCAGGGACAGGCTTTGGAGCATTATGTGGCTCAGGCTGAAGGGAAGAAAGATTATTCCAGTTTGAATGGGAGTAAGAGCCATGGGAACTTTCCGGCAGATGATTGGGTGAAAATCCAGCATATCACTTTGTCTTTGCCGCAGCATTCTTCTGCAGGGGATGAACGGAAAGCGGAACAGCGGATGGATTCTGTCTATCATGCGCTGAAGCATGGAGCTTCTTTTGAGTTTATGGCTTCATGCTACGGACAGGGGGAGGGTTTTGGTTATCGTCCGGATGAGTGGCTTCCCTTGTCGGCTTTGCTTGATGAGTTTGTAGGAAAACTCGAGCAACTGAAACCGGGAGAGTTTTCCGCCCCTTTCTATTCTCCGTTGGGAGTGCATATCGTGCGTTTAATCAACCGTAGGCATGGAATGGAGGCTGAAAGTGCTGTTCCGGATCGGGGCCTGCCGGAGAAAAAGGCGCAGCTTCCATTTGCCGGATCGGATTTGTTCCGGGCGTGGAAAGATGGAACCGATAATTGGCCGGTGGCTGTTTCTGCTTTGCTAAATCGCGTTGAAGATGAATTGCTGGCCGTTTATTGGGATAAGATGCAAGGAAAAACAATGCCGTTGGAGGTTTCTGACGAAGACCTGGAGCGTTATTTCAAAAGCCATCGGAAAGAGTATCAATGGAGTCTGCCCCATTTCAGGGGAGGAGTCGTGCATTGTCTTGATAAGAAGTCGGCCTCACGTCTGAAAAAGATATTGAAGAAGATTCCTTATTCACAGTGGAATGAAAAGATCCGGGAACTGGCGGCAGAAGATGAAAGGCTGGAGGCTGTTGTCGAAACCGGAGTGTTCCGAATTGGAGTGAACGCCTATGTTGACAGGCTGGCTTTCAAGTGCGGTTCGTTTGTTCCTTTCCCAGATCTGCCTTTTACTTTTGTTTTGGGAAAACGGTTGAAAAAAGGTCCAGAAAGCTATTTGGATGTTATTGATGAGGTTCGTAAGGATTATTTGTGCTCTTGTCAAGACTCGCGATTGGCGGAATTGAAGAACCGTTACTTGGTAGAAATCAATAAAGAGGTTTTAAAAACCGTTAATTGTGGTGGAAGTAACTGATTATTGCAGTATCTTCGTTCATTAATTATTGCTGTATGAAGCGAAGTAAGGTATGGATTGTGACATGTTTTATGCTTCTTGTATGTAGCTGCCACCAGACCTCCGAAGATGATCAGAGTGGGGAGCCGGTGGTTCGTGCGGGCGAGTACAGTCTGTATAAAAGCGATTTGAGGTCCGCTTTGCCAGTCGGTGTCCATGGTGCGGACAGTGTGCAGTTTGCAGAAAAGTATATTCGTACATGGGTTGAAGATATGTTGATGTATCAGCAGGCGGTTGAAAACCTTCCGGACGGCAAAGAGATAGATGAAAGGGTGGAAGCTTATCGCCGTGCGCTCACTGTACATATTTATCAAGAAAAGCTGGTAGAACAGGAACTTGGATCCAAGGTTGCTGATTCGGAAATAGAAACTTATTATAACACTCATTCTGAACAGTTTGTTGCGACGGAGCCTTACTTGAAAGGTGTATTCATGAAAGTGCCGTTGCATGCGGCTTCGCTTAAAAATGTGCGTGCCTGGATGAAGAATCCGGAAGGAAATGGCAATCTGGACCGTTTGGAGAAATACAGCATCTCACATGCGGTAAGTTATGAGTGCTTTCCTGACAGATGGAAGCCATTTTCTGAAATCTCTTTGCAGATGCCGTTGGTTAAGAAAGATCTTGACAACCTGCGTGGGCATAGGAGCGTTGAGGTTTCTGATTCTGCTTTCCGCTATCTGTTGCATGTCTGTGAAGTATTGCCGGTGGGAGAGCGTGTGCCGCTGGAATACGCTTCCGGAGAAATAAGAGAAATATTGGTGAATCTGAAACGGGCTGAGTATATAGGCCGGATGAAGTCGGACTTGTATAAGCGGGCTTTAGAGGATAAGAAGATAATTTATTATAATTGATAGAAATGAATAGACTGACTTTGACTTGTTTCTGTGTGTGTATATGTTTGATGCTGGGGATAGGCTCAGTGCATGCACAGGAAAATGTAATCGACGAAGTGGTATGGGTGGTTGGTGATGAGGCCATTCTGAAATCGGACGTTGAGAATGAGCGTTTGAACGCGCAGTATGAAGGAAGACATTTCGACGGTGATCCTTATTGCGTGATTCCGGAAGAACTGGCTGTGCAGAAACTTTTTTTGCATCAGGCAGAAATAGACAGTGTGACTGTGACTGACCAGGAAGTGTTGCAGGGAGTGGAAGCGCAGATGTCGTGGCTTATCGATCAGATTGGCTCGAAAGAGAAGATGGAGGAATATTACAACAAGACTTCCACCCAGATCAGGGAGATGCTCCGTGAGAATATCCGTAACGGAAAAACTGTACAGCAGATGCAGCAGAAAATTGTGGGGGACATAAAATTGACTCCTGCCGAGGTGAGAAACTATTTCAGCCGCTTGCCGCAGGACAGCATTCCTTTTGTCCCTACACAGGTGGAGGTGCAGATTATTACGCGTGAGCCTAAAATAAAAGAGGAGGAAATCGAACGTGTCAAGAAGGAGTTGCGTGATTTTACCGAACGTATCAATAAGGGAGAAACGACTTTTTCTACATTGGCCCGTCTTTATTCGGAAGATCCGGGTTCTGCCCGTCGGGGGGGGGAATACGGCTTTACAGGGCGCGGCGAACTGACACCGGAGTTTGCCAATGTGGTATTTAACCTGACAGACCCGAAGAAAATATCAAAGGTTTTTGAAACAGAATATGGTTTCCATATAGCCCAGCTTATAGAGAAACGAGGCGACCGTATCAGCTACCGTCATATTCTGATGAAGCCGCGTGTTGATGAAAAGGATATTGAAAGGGAGTTGAACCGTCTGGATACGCTTGCCAATGACATCCGGAAGGGAAAAGTGACTTTTGATGAGGCTGCTACATGGGTTTCTCAGGATAAAGATACGCGTAACAATCACGGATTGCTTGCCAATCCGCAGACGTCCACTTCCCGTTTTGAAATGCAGCAGCTTGCAGGCCTGATTTCGCAGGAAGTTGCAAAGACTGTTGAGAATATGCAGATAGGCGAGGTTTCGCAGCCTTTTACGATGATAAACGGTAACGGAAAGGAAGTTTGTGCCATTGTGAAGCTGAAAAACAGAATAGATGGGCATAAGGCTACGATTTCAGAAGATTATCAGAGGCTGAAGGAGATTGTTACAGCCAAGAGAAGCGAGGAGAAGCTTCAGGAATGGATTGTAGAGAAACAGCGTGCTACGTATGTGAGAATCAGTCCTGAATGGCGGAAATGTGATTTCAAGTATCCGGGATGGATAAAGCAATAAGATTTTTGACAGCTGACTGATGGGTGTGATACAGAATAACAACAAACGTTCGGACCGATCTCACCGGTTCCTGTTGGTTGCGGTCCTTTGTCTTGTCGTTTTTTGTGTGTCTGCGCAAGTGGTAGATACATTGCGGAATGTCGGTGGTACCGTAAAAAAAGAAACGAAGCCCGTTGTTGTAAAAGACAGTGCGGCAGGAAGATCCGGGCAGACAGGGCAATCGCGTCAAGTGCGGAACAGGCCGGCAGCGAAAAGCAAGGTGTATCTTCTGCATTCAGATCTGCTTCGTAAAGATGCGGAGCATCCCGAAGCTCAGATTGTGATTGGGAATGTGCGCTTTCGTCATGACAGTATCTATATGTATTGCGACAGTGCCTGTTATTACGACAAAATAAGCAGCTTTGAGGCTTTCGGTAATGTGCGGATGGAACAGGGGGATACACTGTTCTTGTATGGCGACCGTCTGTATTATGACGGATTGACGCAGATTGCGCGGATGCGTGACAATGTGCGCATGGAAAACCGAACGACTACGTTGCTGACCGACAGCTTGAACTATGACCGTGTGTATAATCTGGGGTATTTCTTCGACGGTGGAACAATGATGGATGACCAGAATGTGCTGACTTCCGAGTGGGGGGAATATAGTCCGCAAACCAAACAGTCCGTTTTCAATTATAACGTGCGTCTGGTGAATCCGCAGTTTACGCTGACTTCCGACACTTTGCGTTACAATACGGCTACTAAAATAGCAGATATTGTAGGGCCTTCGGATATTTGGAGTGACGCTAATCACATTTATTCAGAGAAAGGGACTTATAATACGGTAACGGGAATGGCTGATTTGTACGACCGGTCTGTACTGACCAATGAAGGGAGGCAGCTTACGGGAGATACGCTGTTCTATAACCGGAATACAGGTGTGGGAGAAGCCTTTCATAACATGGTGATGACTGATACGGTGAACAAGAATATGATGACCGGTGAATACGGTTATTATAATGAGCTGAAGAAGTTTGCTTTTGCGACAGACAGTGCGGTAGCGATTGATTATTCTCAGGGAGATAGCCTTTTTCTTCACGGAGATACGTTGCTGATGGAAACGTTCAATCTGGATACGGATTCGATGTATCGCGAAATGAGGGCATTCCATAAAGTGCGCTTCTATCGTACGGACATTCAGGGTACGGCAGATTCGCTTGTGTTTTCTACTGTCGACAGTTGTCTTACCATGTATCGTGACCCGATTGTATGGAACAAAAACCAGCAGCTTGTGGGTGAGTTGATGAAAGTGTACATGAATGATAGTACCATCGACTGGTCGCATATTATAGGACAGGCTCTTTCGGTGGAGCGGGTGGATTCGACTTTGTATAATCAGGTGACCGGGAAAGAAATCAAGTCGTATTTCTCCGGAGGGCAGATGAAAAAAACGGAAGTGATTGGCTCTGTCCGGGTGGTATATTATCCGATGGATTCCGACAGTACGCTGATTGGCATGAATGTATCCGAAACCAGTAAGCTTGAGATTTATCTGGCCAATCAAAAGATCGAAAGGATGGTGATGAGTCCCAAGTCAAACGGAACGCTCTATCCGATGTCGCAGATTCCGCCCGGAAAGGATAAGCTCGAAAATTTTGTGTGGTTCGATTACATACGTCCGCTGAATAAGATGGATATTTTCAATTGGCGTGCGAAGCGGGTGGAAGACCAGCTGAAAAAGAATATACGCGGACCTGTGGAGTTGCCTAACAGCCATCTTTTTGATAAGAAAGAACAAAAATAGGAGATTTTATATATGAGTGACGTAATTCGGTTGTTGCCTGATTCCGTGGCTAATCAGATAGCGGCGGGGGAAGTGATCCAGCGTCCGGCGTCGGTCGTAAAGGAATTGGTTGAGAATGCCATTGATGCGGGAGCATTGCATATAGATGTCAGTGTGACGGATGCAGGCAGAACATGCATCCGGGTCATTGATGATGGAAAGGGAATGTCTGAAACGGATGCGCGCATGGCTTTTGAAAGGCATGCCACCTCTAAGATCCGGGAGGCTTCCGATTTGTTTTCCTTGCATACGATGGGGTTCCGGGGTGAAGCGCTGGCATCCATTGCTGCCGTGGCTCAAGTTGAACTGCGTACATGCCAACAGGACGGAACGTTGGGGACGCTGCTTGAAATTTCGGGTTCTAAGGTTGAAAACCAGGAAGCTGTAGCTTGCCCTAAAGGAAGCGACTTTTCTGTGAAAAATCTTTTCTTCAATGTGCCTGCACGCCGGAAATTTTTGAAATCCAACCAGACAGAGCTGAGTAATATCTTGACGGAGTTCGAAAGGGTGGCACTGGTAAATCCGGAGGTTTCTTTTACCTTGCTTCATAACGGTACGGAAATGCTTAATCTTCCAGCCATGGGATTGCGCCAGCGGATTATGGGTGTTTTCGGAAAGAAGTTGAATCAGGAATTGCTTTCGCTTGACGTTAAGACGACAATGGCACATGTTCATGGCTTTATAGGCAAACCGGAAGCTTCGCGCAAAAAGGGTGCCAGGCAATTCTTCTTTGTAAACGGGCGCTATATGCGTCATCCGTACTTCCATAAAGCGGTAGCTGACGCATATGTTAATCTGATTCCGGTTGGAGAGCAGGTTTCTTATTTCATTTACTTTGACGTTGATCCTGCCAATATTGATGTCAATATTCATCCGACAAAGACTGAAATAAAGTTTGAGAATGAGCAGGCGCTCTGGCAGATTCTGTCTGCCGCAGTCAAGGAAACGCTCGGGCGTTTTAATGAAGTGCCTTCCATTGACTTTGATGTAGACGGTATGCCTGACATTCCGCCGTTGAGTACGGCTCCTTATACTGCTGCCCCGGCTTCTATCAAGCCATCATTTGATCCGACATACAATCCGTTTGATGTTTCTTCGGTGCCTCCATCCGCATATTCTTCTTATCATCCGAAAGGGAGTCCGGATTGGCAGCCTTTATTTCAAGGCTTGGAAAAACAGACGAAAGCGGAAAACGCCGTGCTTCCGGACAATGAGATCTGGGAGGAACCGGCAGAGCCAGACTCTGCCGGTGAGGGCGGTGTTCAAACCGATCTTTATTCAAAACAGGGAGCACCGGAAAACTCCATGCACCATTTTCAGTTTAAGGGAAGCTTTATCTTGACTTCCGTCAAGTCGGGATTGATGATCATAGATCAGCAGCGGGCGCATATAAAGATTCTTTATGACCGTTATATGAGTCAGATTGCAGGCCATAAGAATGCTTCCCAACGTGTCCTTTTTCCTGATATGGTGCATTTCGCTCCAGATGAAATTCCTGTGCTGAATGAAATAATGGATGATTTGAATTATCTGGGATTCGAATTGAGTGATTTGGGAAGCGGCACTTATGCCATTAATGGAGTGCCTGCCGGAATTGAAGGACTGAACCCGGAAAAGCTGCTGACTGATTTGTTGCATTCTGCCATTGATAAGGGGAGCAAAGTGAAAGAAGAGGTCCAAAGCGTTCTGGCTTTGTCTTTGGCTAAAGCGGCTGCAATCGTTCCGGGTCAGGTGCTGACTGATGAGGAGATGGATAATCTTGTGGACAGTCTTTTTTCTGCTTCTACGCCCAACTATACTCCTGATGGCAAGAAGGTGCTTGCTGTACTGAAAGAAGAGGACATAGAAAATATGTTTAAATGATTTGTACGCTTTGAAGGGCTGCAAGCTTTCCGGTGAAGCTGCAGCCCTTTTTTTCAGAGAATCTTCTCCTTTTATTCTGCTGTAATTTGAGATATGTTCCTAAGAATGTTTCTCTGTTTGGTGAGGGAAATAGCGGAATATCCGCTGAAGAAAAACAGGAACACATACCGGAAACAAGCACAAAGGAAAGCTGGCAGTATTGTTTGGCCGGGAAATTTAAACGACAGCCTCTTATTTTTTCCTTTTGAACAGTTCCTTTAAGGCGATTGTCTTGTTGTTGATTAGCGGGTGTGCCCAGCATCCTATAAAGGTAAGATATCCCATGAAAAGGAATATAAGGCACATGCCTGTACGGAGGTCGGTGGCGTCTGCCAGCAGGCTGATCAGCAGCGGACCTCCTGCTCCGCCGACGATTCCGGTGCAGAGTATGCCGGCAAATGAGCCGTGGTTAGCTGTCGCCGTATTTAAAGCTAATGAAAAAACAATCGAGTACATCATGGATATGCAGCATCCGATAGCCGGAAACGCGATAATGGCCATATCTGCTGTTCCGAAAAGCGCTGCCGTGAGCAATAGCATTGAAATCAGGCCGGAGATTTGAAGAAGGCGGCGGCTGTCAACCAGTTTCAATAGCAGCATTCCTGCCAGACAGCCGATGGTCATCGATCCCCAGAACCAGCTTATGCATTGTGCTCCTACCGTGCGCGGGTCGATGCCGTGATAATGTTCAAGGAAAGTGCTCATGAATACCGAAGTTCCCTGTTCTGTACCCACATAGCAGAAGATTCCCAAAAAGAACAGCCACACATAGCGTTGGCGGAACAGATTGAAGTAGGATGCTGATGATCCGCTTCGTTCATCTTCCCGCAGTTCGATATGAGGAAAGCGGACGCAAGCCACTATAATCAGCATTACAGCGAGGAGCGCAGTGAACACCCAATAGAGAGATACCCAAGGGAGTTCCATCGGTGTCAGCGAGGCCAATGTGTCGAGCAGTGCGTTGTTCCCGGGTTTGTACATGTCGGGCGAGAGAGCATGGATAAGCCATGTATAGACCAGCGGACTGACGAAAGAAGCTGCTCCGAAAACAAATTGGGCCAGTTCTGCCACAAATGCGTAATTTTCTTCACCGCCTACCACGCGTTGCAGAGGATTGATGACCGTCTGCAGCATGGCCATGCCAAGTCCTATAATGAATGATGAGGCCAGCAGCACTTCATAGCAGGGAAAGCAGGCGAACAGCATTGAGCCGATGAAAGGCATCAGAAATCCGGTGAACAGTACAGGCTTTTCTCCCAAACGGTCTATAAGCAGTCCGGCTGGTATGGACATGACAGCGTAGGCGAGGAAAAATGAAGTTGGGATGAAGCCTGCCATAGCCAAATCCTTCAACTGGAAGTTGTCGATGATTTCCGGGATAAGAGGTCCGAGAATGTTGGTGATAAAAGAAATGGTGAACCAGAACATCATGATGCACACCAACGGGAAATATCTGTTTTGTCTTTTCATAAATAATAAGATTTTCTGCAAAAATACGCAGGCGTGCGGCAGAATGTCTTTATTTCTGTTGAAAGATGTTTTACATATATTGAAAAGAATAGCAAATTTGTTGAAACATCTATAATATTGTTTCGGATAAGGACTTGTCGGCTTGTAAAACCTGATGGAGGTGGCTTTGCATGGCTGTCTGAAAAGGAAATCCACCCATGTCGCCGTCAGGACGGCAAGATGGGTGGATTTCCTTTCAGCATATTATTCCAGTCATTCGACAAGGTGATTGTATACTTTCAGGTTGGTGATCCGGCTCTTGAAATTGCCGGCCTTCTCCAGCGGAAAGACCAGCGTGCGCAGATAGTTCATGGAATCTTTTCCAGCATTGAAATAAAGTTTCTGCACATCCATCTTTTCAATCAGCTTTCCATTTATATACAGAGAAGTTGACCTGTTGTCTCCCGTAATCTTTACGGTCACTCTCTCATTCGGATACGGACGGAAACCGAACGTGTTCAGATAGCCGTCGCGCGAGAATCCCAGCATGCCGTTTACAGGGTCAGACAAATAGAACACTGCGTTCGGCGAACGGAAAAGTTCTGTTCCCGGCTCCTCGGATGCAGCCTGCAAATCAAACGACACGGTATAGTCATATCCTATTTCCGGATATTCCAGTGTCATGCCCGGGCGTACCTCGCCAACCTGATAAACCAGTCCCGGCGCTTTCCCGATTCTGGCCAGCTGATTTACGCCGGGAGCCTCGCTTAGCTGTCCGCGTGCAGCATCGAAGGCGTCAAACGTCCGGGAAGGAGCAATATTCCATGTCTTTGTAGCCACCGTCTGCAAGGCTGGAAATACACGATGGTGAATGTCTTTCACCGAAACGCCATTGCCAACATGGTCATTCCACACGGCAAACATGCCTCCAAGAAGTGTGGGGTCGTATTCCTCAAACACCACATTGCCGATGTGTGCAGGTGTCCATGAGTCATAGAGGTATTTGATGTTGAGATAATCGTAATAATATCCGGCCATCGGCACGATATACATCATTCCGTCAGGGATACATACCTGCTTGTAGCCCAGTTTAGCCATCTCTTTCGGGTCGGCATAACCGTTATACCACGTATACATGTCCACATTTTCAACTTTTACCGGCGTTTCTCCTTTGGCATGTGTCAAGGCTCCCCATATGCAGGCCTTCTTCCCGTAGCTTTCCACCAGTCGGATATAATGATCCGTGAAGGCACGGAACTGTTCTACGACTTTCTGGTCTTTGTTTGAATATTCATCGGTGCCGATATGCACGCGCGGTCCTGCAAACACAGGATTCTCTCCTTCCAGATATTCCTTGAAAAGCGCATCCATGAACTTATAGGTTTCGGGATTGGACAGATCAAGATGATCCATGCCGTATTTCTTGCTTCCCAGTTCCGGCTTGTAGTGGCTGAAAGCCAATGTATGCGCCGGAGCGTCGATTTCGGGAATAATTTCAACAAACATATCCGAAGCCTCTTGCTGGAAATCAGCGAATTCCTTCTTCGTATAATATCCGTCGCGGGCTGTCAGACCGGGAAATGTTTCGCATTCCAGACGGAAAGCGGCGTATGTCTTGCTCCAGTCGTGATTGAAGAACTGCTTGAAACCGTTGTCATTCAGATGCACGTGCAGCACGTTCATCTTGTAGTAGGACAATATTTTCGCCAGGTCGCGCAAGTAAGGCATGGGAATAAATTTCCGTCCGCAGTCGATCATGAAACCCCGCATGCCATAATCCGGGTAATCGCGGATTGTTCCTTTGGGCAACTGGCGGTTCTCAGACTGCTCGCTGATCTGGAGAAGGGTTCGCGTAGCCCAGTATGCGCCCACCGGTTCTGGTGCCGTGACTTTCACCGTCTTCGCCACAGCCACCGTATATCCTTCTTTTCCCAGTTTCTTGTCTTTCTTGACAGTCAGGAAAATGTCGCCTTCCGAAGGCTTGCCGGAAACAACTTCCGGGCGCACTCCGAACATCTCTTTATAATCATCCGCAAAAAGCGTTGCCACTTTTTCCAGTGCGGGCGCATCATATACAATCCGCATATTCTCACCCGGGACGAAGAAGCCGTCCTGTCCTTTCCATTCCTTCAGCTCCGGAATGACGTTTGGTTTCACATTCGTGGCATTCGCCCCCAGACAGCCGCATAATAGCAGCGCACAGAAAATTCTCAAAATGTTTTTCATGAATATCAGTTTTATTACGTGAAAAGTTAAAGTATTATTTAGAGCGTTTATTCTTTAAGTTAAGAACCTGATATCATATTGCTTTATTGGAAAGTCTAAACAGGCTCTAAAACTGAAAGCGTGCTTTTTCTTTCCGCGAAAACGAGTATTTCTTAAGCTTCTGCGCTTGAAAGATAATGATGTATTCGGCGGATCCGGAAAAACACTGTGGCAATTTACGGGGAAATTTTTGAACCTGCAAGAAAGAACGCGAAAATATGATTCTTGGATGCAATTAGTGCGGGATGCTTGTTGTTTTCAAAAACAAGGCCGGACTTCTTGCCTGGAGTCCGACCTTGGGTTGAGGTGTGCATTGTTTTTCTTCACATTAGAACAGATCCCATGTACGAATCTGGTCTTTCCATGCGTGGTCTTTCGGGAACGGCTTCTCGTTCCAAGCCTTTACGCTGGTCCATTCTTGTGCTGCATCTGTCCAGAAGGGGTGCGAAGCCGGCAAACCGAGCGGAAGGAAAGAGAGGGTAGTCATGTAAAGGCTTCCGTTGTTCGTGTACCAGTCGGCAATGTTCGGCTGTTTTCCTGTAAATCCGATGGTCAGGAAGCCTCCTTCGTTGAAATTGTGGCCGGTTGCGAACATGCGTTTCATTACGGCAGTCAGTGCGCAACGGACTTGTGCGTTGCTTACGCCTGCCGGGAGCTTCTGATACCATGCCATGAGTGCAAGCGGCTGCATGGTTGCCATGCGGTAAGGGATGGAGCGTCCGAATACGGGGAACGTCCCTTCGGGCGAGATGAAGCGTTCCAGAATCAGACTGTATTTCTGTGCGCGTACCAGTGCGCGGTCGTAATATTTGGCATAATCTATGCGTGAGCGCACTTTGGCATCTTTCATGGCCTGAAGCGTTTCCAGATACATCGGGTGGAACACATAGCTGCTGTAATAGTCGAATGCGAAAGTCGGTCCGTCAGAATACCATCCGTCGCCGGTATACCATTCTTCAACTTTGCGGATAGTCGAGTTGATGCGGTATTCGTCAAATTGCGCTCCGGCCTTTGCCAAAAAGCTTTCGATGGTTGATGAGAACAGCAGCCAGTTGGTGTAAGGCGGGTCTATGCGGCGCAACTGCTGGAACTCTTCAACATACCTTTTCTTTGTGGTTTCATCCAGCGGCATCCAGAGCGCATCGTAAGCACGGAGGAAACTTTCTGCCACGTATGCGGCGTCCACAAGCGTCTGTCCTTCCTTTCTCCAAAGCAGGTAGTCGGGACTTTGCGGGTCTACGGCATTTTTATAGCTTGCCAGCGCCCATTCGCGCAGTTGTTTGCGCATCTTTCCTTCTTCGCTGTCATCGTCGGGAAGTGTCAGCCACGGTGCGATTCCGGCCATCAGCCTTCCGAAAGTTTCCATATAAGCCACTTTTTTGTTGCGTCCGTCCCATGTAGGGCTTACTTCTAGTATCATGTTCTTCTGCAGTTCACCCTTTGCCATGTTGCTCAGCACGGGTGCCGCCATGTCGTAAGCCAATTTGCACCAGTATGAACGGTCGGCAAGTGCGGCTGCGTCAGAGCTTTCCAGGTACCGTACATATTCGCAGGCAGCCAGCAGGAATGCGCCGACACCGAAATTGGCGGTAGATTCTGCGTTGATGACTTGTCCCGGGATGGCTTTTTCGCCGATCGGTTGCACATAGCCTACCGTCCCGTCTTTTTGAACGGCTGTTTCCGAAAGGTATTTCCATGCCTTTTCAATGACTGGCATATAGGTCGGCTTGTCAAGATAGCCGTTGTTTATTCCCCACATGATGCCGTACATGAAAAGAGCCGTACCGCTTGTTTCGGGCCCTGGAGCAAATTCCGGATCTATCATGCTTCGTGTCCAGTATCCTTCCGGCTGCTGGATGGCGGCTACAGACTTTGCCATCTGGCGGAACTTGTTTACGAAAAATTCGTGATGCCTGTATTCTGCCGGCATATCTTGCAGCACTTTTGCCAGTCCGGCTACGACCCAGGCATCTCCTCGCGCCCAGAAGTCCTTCTTTCCGTTGACAGTTTTATGTTTGGGATAAATATATTTTGCATCGCGGTAGTACAAGTTTTCTTCCTTGTCGAACATGATGCTGTCTGAATAGGTGATGTATTCATAAAGCTTGTCAAGATATTTCAGATTGCCGGTTATTTTATACATCTTCGTCATCACCGGCATGGCCATATACAGTGCGTCGCTCCACCACCAGTAGTCGTTGTTGGGCGTGCTCATCTGATATTCCATCACTTCTTTAGCCCTTCTGATTTTGTAGTCATCCGGTGCAATCTGATACAGGTCGGCATACGTCTGGAAACAAATCTGATAGTCGCCGAAGAGCACGTATTCGTCTGTTTCTCCGTATGAATATTTCCATTCGGCTTTGTTGTCGCTTTTAGCTCCTTTCCATTGATTGTGCTCGGCCCACGTGGTTGTATAGTTCAGATAATCTTGGTTTCCGGTCAGGAAATAGGCTTCCATGTTTCCTGTGTGGTATACTGCATTGTCCCAGAAAGAGCGCACTTCCGCCTTGTTTTCCGCCTGCCAGTGCTGGTTTACTTTGTCGATCATCTTTCTTGCCTGAACAGCTTCCGATGTTTTCGCTGTGGCCAGTGCTGGCAGGATTCCGGCCGCACACACGAATAGAAGTTTGTTGAAATGTTTCATTATGTCCTCTAATTAAGTTTGTTATATAATTCTTTGAATATCTGCTTTGTCCGCAGCCATGGACGGAGGGGGTGTGTTTAACGGATGTCTGCTTCCAGAACGTAGACAGGAGTCGGTTCGGCTTCTACAGTCTTTTCTCCGTCGCCTTGAAATGTCTTCTGTACGAAAATATGCAGCTGTTTCCGGCTTTTCCATAATTCCGAATCTATTCCCGGCTCCCAGGCTTCCACCGGGAAGTCTGTCAGATCGCTCACTGTCCATTTTCCCGATGCGATATTGTCGGTATAGGCCATCGAAACTCTGCTTCCCCGTTCCGCATCACGGAAGACAAACCATGCCTTTCCGTTGTCGACAACGATTTTGGGGCGTGCGATGGGTATCATTTTCGTTCCTCCTCCTTTCAGAGAGAACGGGAGGGTGCGGTTCATTATCTGGCGGCTGTGCCATTCTTTTCCGTCATTCCATACCAGTCTGTATTGCGGAATTTTGCTGTTGCCGTCGCGCCAGTAGGTCACGATATAGGGATGGCCCGCCTTGTCTGCGCTCATGCTTGTCTGGTTGATGAGCTCGCTGTTTTGCGGAATGCGCCAGGCATATTCTGCGTTGTCTTTGCGGATCGGCAGATTGTATTTTTCTCCGTTCGACTTATACCATATGTTCCCTTCGTCGGGAGAATAGGCGTAACACAAGTCGTGGTTTGTTTCTACCATCCATGTTTCCCGCCATACCCACGACAGGTGAATCCCGTCTTTTTCGTCCACGTATAGTTGCCAGTAGGCGTTTCGCTGGTTTTCACCGTCAATCAGAATATCCTGTATGCGATGCCATGCGCGTTTCTTCAGATCGTATTTGTTCAGAATCAGATTGCCTCTTCCGGAAGCTCCCGACCGGTAGGCAAACAGCAGGTTTCCGTCGGTCAGGCGGTAGAATTCCGGATAGGTCACGTCCTCTTCGTTTTTTCCTGTCATGGAAATCTTTTCTCCTAAGGCCAGCGATCCGGGAGCGGTGCTCCGGGCGTAATTGAGTTTTTGTCCGTGATGGTCGAATGCTACATGGATGTATCCGTCGCCGTCGGTCATGATGCTGATAACGTTGTGCGCGTCTGCCACGTTTCCTTTGTATTGTGTCCGTCTGATGGTCCATTCCGCAGAACCGAGTTTGCGCTTTCCCAGCGTGACATATCCTTCCGGATCGTAATAGGAAATATATTGGGCGTTTCCGTCCGTAACAACGGATGAACTCCGGAAAACTGCGGTATTGACCGATGTGTTGCTGTAGCCCATTCCTGCTTTTACCAGCCGTTGGCTTATTGCCGGAACAATGAATCCCGAAAGCAGCAGCAAAGTGAAGAAACGTATGTATTTCATAGCTTGATGTTTTTATTGTTCGTTTTTCACAAAGATACGGCTAAACTTGCTCATATGTCATGAAAAATTCGTCATCGGTGGCATAGAAACTCGGCTTTTAGTCTATATCTTCTTTCTCAGATACTCCGAAGGAGCCATTCCGTATTCATCCTTGAAGCATTGACGGAAATAGGCCACACTGCTGAATCCTGTCAGGTCGGAGATTTCGGCAATTGAATGTTCGCCGTCAGCGAGCAGTTCCACGCTTTTGCGCATTTTTATTTTGCGGATGAATTCGTTGACAGACATGTCTGTGAGTCCTTTGATTTTTCTGTAGAGCGTGGAGTGGCTCATGCACATCTTGTCGGCTATGAATGCCACGTCCATTTTGTCCATGCTCAGATTTTCTTCAACGATATCCGTCACTTTCTTCAGGAACTCCTTGTCGAGCTTGTTCAGGTTGTTTTCCTGACTCTCCATTGCCTGGCTTGCTTCTTTTTCCGCTTCGGGAGTGGAAGGCACGAGGCTTGCCGCGATTTTCCGCCGGTTGTTCAGAATGTTGTTTATGCGGCTTGCCAGCAGACGCGCGCTGAAGGGTTTTGTTATGAACGAGTCTGCTCCGGCCGCATATCCTTCTTCTTTGTCCTGCAATGTGTCTTTTGCCGTGAGCAGAATAACCGGAATATGGCTGGTCCGCATGTCCTCCTTTATCATTTTGCACAGTTCGATTCCGTCCATTACGGGCATCATGATGTCAGAAACGACGATGTTCGGAATACGGGTCGATGCGATTTCCCATCCTTCTTTCCCGTCGTTGGCTATCAGCACATCGTATATGCTTTCGAACGAACTTCGGATATATTCGCTGATGTCGCGGTTGTCTTCCACGACAAGAATGAGCGGCTTGTTTTCGTCTGTTTCGATGTTCGCGCTTTCAGGTTTCTGCTCTTCCGGCCTGTCCGGTTGTGCGACTATCTTGCGTTCTGCGTTCGGGTAGGTGTTTTCCGTGAGCAGGCGGAGGATGAATTCGCTTCCTTTTTCCGGTTCGCTGTTCACTTTGATAGTGGCCTGGTGTATGTCGGCAAGCGATTTCACGAGCGCGAGTCCGATGCCTGAGCCTGATGCCTGGTATTTGCTGTCGCCTTGATAATACCTTTCAAAGATGTGGTTGAGCGATTCTTTCGATATTCCGTGTCCCGTATCCTTGACCGATATCTCCGTGTAGGCCACCCCATTTTCTTCGCACGAGCTGAGCTGAAGTATTATTTCTCCTTTCGGGGTGTATTTCAGTGCGTTCGACATCAGGTTGTCGAGAATAATGGTGATTATCTCCCGGTCAAAGCAGATGGAAGTGCTTTCTGTCTTTATTTCTGTACTTATATTCACATTCGGATTCTGATTCAGTTCCTTGTATTTGAGTCCGATTTCCTGAATCAGCTTGCCCAGGTCGTCTTGCGCTACTTTCAGCTTTCTGTTTTCGGTTTCGGTTTTGCGGAACTCCAGAATTTGGTTGATCAGGTTCAGCAGCCTGTTCGCGCTGTCCCTGATGATGCTGATTTTGTTCAGATGTTTGGGCGAAAGCGTCCTGTCTGCAAGCAAATCCTCCAGCGGGCCAAGTATCAGCGTGAGGGGAGTGCGCAGTTCATGCGTGATGTTCGTATAAAAACGAAGCCGTTCGTTGTTCAGCTTCTTGTCTATTTCGTGCTGGTGGTGTTCCAGGCTGAGGCGGCTTTCCAGCGCGAGCTTGCGTTTGTAGAAGCGCACAATGAGGTACAGTATTCCTGCGCAGATAATCACGTAAAGCAGTTTTGCATACCATGTGAGCCAGAGCGGAGGACTGACGGTGATTTTCATCGAGGCGAAATCTTCTCCCCATTCCTGATTGAGAAGCCGGGCCTTTACTTTGAACTTGTATGTTCCGGGCGAAAGGTTGCGGAAAATCATCTCGTTTTCTTCTCCCGTTTCAAACCACGTTTTGGTGAGTCCTTCCATCATATAGGCATATTCAGCCTCAGAACTCAACGTATAGTCCATTACATTGAATGTCACCGCAATGGTGTTGTTGTGGTGCGAAACTTTCACGCTTTCGTTGTCGGTCCGTTCAAGGACGGCCTCTTCCAGGCTTTTCGATTTGTTTCCGTAGCTTTTGATTCCGGTAATCTTGATTTTGATGCGGCTGTTGTTGTCGGTCAGCTGTTCGGGAGTGAAGTAGCATACCCCGTTTTGCGATCCGAAGTAAATCGTGCCGTCTTTGTCTTTGCATACAGAACCGTCCATGAAATCTGTCTGAGGCACTCCCTGCTGGTGTCCGTAGTTGTAGAAACGCTGCTTGTCGGGCCTCCATAGCGAGATGCCTCCGTTTGTGCTGAGCCAGATCTGGCCTTTGTTGTCTTCAATGACGGCTCTTACATTTTCTGTCCGGAGCCCCTGCTTGTTTCCGTATATGTGGAGTGTGTAGTTCTTCGTATCGCTTATGTGCGCGACACCGGCTCTTGTCGCCACCCAAAGTTCATTCTTGCTGTCCTTGTATATGGCGTTGACGGCATTCGATGCCAGTCCGTCGGATGTTTCAATCCGTTTCACCAGTTTCTGGTTTTTATCGAACACGAACAGTCCTTTCCCGAAGGTGCCTACCCAGAGTTTCCCTTCTTTATCTCTTGTAATCCCGTGTATCATGTGGTCCGGCATTTGCCGGGTGATGTTTTCTTCTCTCTTTACGGCTCCGTTTCTTAACGTATACAATCCTTCCTGTGTGCCGATCCACAGGATTCCTTCCTCTTCGAAAAAGCAGCACACTTCGGCGTCCGGTTCGTCCGGAATCGCTATCCTTGTCACTTCCGTTGTTTTGGGGTTGCATTTGAGCAGGCCGTTGCAGTACATCCCGAGCCAGAGCATTCCGTTTGTGCCGGTGTGTATATGGGATACGTGTGTGAACGGAATCGTTTTGTCCTTCAGCGAAATGACTTTTTTGATGTCTTTTCCGTCGAACATCACTATTTCGTTTTCTCCTCCTGCCCACAGATGTCCCTCGTTGTCCAGCGCAAGCCCCCACACCTGTTTGCCAATAAGCTGCCCGTCCATCATCCTCAGAAAGTCGAGCGTCTGGAAGTCCGGCTTTTTATAGCTGAGAAAATCTACGCCTCCCCGGTAGTTGCCCAGCCAGATGTTCCCGAAACAGTCTTGCATGAAGCAGCGTGCGTTGGGGGATGAAAGCCCGTGCTTG
The DNA here is from genome assembly GCF_024733745.1 of Bacteroides sp. ET225. NCBI lineage: Bacteria > Pseudomonadati > Bacteroidota > Bacteroidia > Bacteroidales > Bacteroidaceae > Bacteroides > Bacteroides sp. ET225. The sequence continues at coordinate 82,361 of NZ_JANRHN010000012.1, forward strand.
TTGCCTGTAAACGTGATGTTTTTGAAATGCGTGTCTTCGGGGCGCGTAAATGAATTGGCATGCAGGTCAAGGATGCTCGCTCCTCCCATATAGGTGCAGATCCATATTCTGCCTTCTTTGTCTTGTCCGATGTCGTTTACCTGGTTTGATATGAGCGAGTATTTGTTTTCGGGGTTGTGTCTGAAAACCGTGAATGTTCCTTCTTCAAGGTTGAACAGTGCCAGTCCGTTTGACGTCCCCACCCATATATTCCCCGTGTTGTCGATGAATATTGATTTCACGCAGTTCCCCGGAAGGCTGTTCGGGTCATTGGGGACATGCATGAAGTTTTTGCATTGACGCGTTTTCAGGTCGACGACACTCAGTCCGTTCGTGTTTTTCCCGACCAGCAGGTGGCCTTTCCCGTCGTCTGCCGCACACCAGTAGTTGCCTTCCAGTCCTTTGATGTCGCTTGCCTTGTAGCTGGTAAACTTCTTTTCCTTGTTGCTGTAATAGTCGATTCCCAAGTGGTAATGCACGATCCACAGCCCTCCGTCTGCCGCGGGCACAATGTTTGTAACGTCGTCGGTTATGAGTTCTCCCGAGCGGAAAAAGCGGGTGAAGCGTTGCTGCTTGCAGTCGTAGAGGCAGATTCCGTTTCGCTGTGTCCCTATCCACACTGCATCGTCATAGCTGTTGTAGAACAGTACATTAAGTTCATTGCTGCTGATGTTTGAGTTGGAAATGTTGTATGTGGTGAACCGTTTTCCGTCGAACCGGCTCAAGCCGGATTCTGACGCAATCCAAATGTATTCTTGTTCGTCTTGCGTGATGTCTACGACATAGTTGCTTGCCATTCCGTCGGTAACGTCCAGACGCTTGAATGTGAATTCACTTTGTGCGCGGACCTCCCCGTTTCCTATTGCCAGCAGAAGCAGTGCGGCAAATCCTGTCATTATTTTGATGTATGTTCTTCGTATCATGCGAACAAATATAGTGAAAAGAGATTAAGGTTCTGGTTTTGTCGGAATGTTTTTTCTCCCTTTCAGGCGATTAGACGAATTTTTCTCTGCTCGTGAACGGTTTGTGATTGCTTGAAAGACAGTTTGTCTGCCCGTTATGTATTAAAGCCCGCTTTATGCTTGTCTCTTTTACGGTCCGGCACTTGGACCGTATGGATCACGCAGTGAACCGTATGGTCCACATATGTGATCCGTACGGTTCACGTGCTGGACTATAGAATATGTGAGCGTATATGCAGTTTTCGGGTGTGGCAGAAAGGCAGACTGGTGAAGATGCACGGATTTTATCTGTGTTCCGCCTTTTGGCATTTGTTCGTGTCTTGTGTGGAAATTCCGGGCTATCTGCTTATTTTTTCTATTGTTGCGCTTATTTTTCTATGTTTTTGCGGTTTTTAATGTTGTCTGTTGATTTGGGAAATAGGAGGAAGAAGTTGATTTTGATTGACGGCATGGAGGGTGACCTGACCACAATCAACCCGCAGGATATTGAAAGCATCTCTGTGCTGAAGGATGCTGCCGCATCTTCCATCTACGGATCCCGCGCTCCGTTCGGCGTTATTCTGGTGACGACGAAAAGCGGCAAGACAGGGCGCGCGCAAGTGAACTATAACATGAACGTGCGTTTCCAGACTCCGCTGAACATGCCGGAGATGGCGAACTCGTGGGAGTTTGTAAACTTGTTTGATGAGGCGAAGTTCAACAACTCCGGCAACCACCTGTATGAAACCGACTATATGCAGCAGGTGAAGGATTATATGGAGGGAAAGACCGATGATGTAGTATGGGGGAAGGATCCGGAGGCAAATGGAACTATGATTACACCACCGCCAACGTCGACTGGCTGGAAGAATATTACAAAAGCATGGCTCCTTCACAAGAACACAACATCAGCGTCAGCGGAGGAACGGACAAGCTGACTTATTATGTTTCCGGAAACTACATGGGGCAAAAGGGGTTCATGCGTTACGGCCAGGACACCTATAACCGCTATACCTTTACAGGCAAGTTCAGTGCTCAGGTGAACAAATGGTTGAAAGTGGATTACTCCAGCCGCTATGTACGTACTGACTTATGGAAGGCCTACCACGATGGATGACGGCTTTTATGATAATATTCTTCGTCGTGCTCGTCCCGTCCGTGCCAAATATGATCCGAACGGTTATCTGATGGCTGATATCAACTATATTTCTGCATTGCAAGACGGTGGGCGGCATAAGGAACAGAATGACATTCTTTCTCAGCAGTTCCGGTTCACGATTACTCCGTTAGAGAATTGGAATATTATCGGTGAAATGAACATCAAGACTGACAATGATTGGACACATGAGGAGCAGCTGGTGACTTATGCGCATTATGCCGACAATCCGGAAGAAACGTATATCCCAAGTACGACAAGCGCAACTAAACCTTCAGTTTCGGAATATTCATTGAAACAAACTTATTTGAATCCGACTTTATACACGAATTATAATTTTTCGTTAAATGACCTGCATAACTTTACAGTGATGGCTGGTTTTCAGGCCGAAATGATGAATTATCGGGATGTGACCGCAGAACGTGCCGGGCTGACCACCTCTGACTTTCCGGTGCTCTCACAAACCACTGATGTGGATGATTACACTATCGACGGAATCTATAAGAACTGGAAGACCGCCGGATTTTTTGGGAGAATCAATTATGACTATAACGGAAAATATTTGGCTGAATTCAATCTGCGATATGATGGTTCTTCACGTTACCGCAAAGAAAACCGTTGGATCTGGACGCCGTCTTTCTCTTTGGGATGGAATATGGCACGCGAAGCTTTTTGGGGCGATTTGGCCAATTACATCGGCACATTCAAATTGAGAGGCTCCTATGGTGAACTTGCCAATCAGAACACAACTAACTGGTATCCTACTTATCAGATTATGACGGTTACTGCCAGTAACGGTAAATGGCTGCAGGACGGTGCATTCCCCAATACAGCAACCGTTCCTGGATTGGTTTCTACGGCTCTGACCTGGGAGAAAATTAGAAATACCAATCTCGGTCTTGATTTCGGTGCGTTCAACAACCGTTTGACCGGATCATTCGATTACTTCTGGCGCAAGACGAGAAACATGGTTGGCCCTGGTGTTGAGCTTCCTGCTATACTGGGAACTGATGTGCCAGTGACTAATAACTGCGACTTGACAACATTCGGTTGGGAACTCTCGCTGGGCTGGAGAGACAAAATCGGTGATTTCAGCTACGGAGTGAAAGTGAATGTTTCCGACAGCCAGACTCGCATTGACCGCTATGCAAATCCGACAAATTCATTGGATACATACATTGCAGGAGAATTGGTGGGTGAGATTTGGGGATATGAAACGATCGGCATCGCAAAGACGCAGGAGGAAATGGACGCTCATTTAGCTTCTTTGCCGAACGGCGGACAGACTGCTATTGGCACGAAATGGGAGGCCGGCGACATTATGTATGCCGACTTGAACGGCGACGGTAAAGTTGATAACGGAAGTAACACCTTGGACGATCATGGTGACTTGAAGAAGATTGGTAACGAAACGCCGCGTTTCCGCACGGGCATTACATTGGATTTCCAATGGAAAGGCTTGGATTTCTCCATGTTCTGGCAGGGAGTGCTGAAGCGTGATTATGCTCCGGGAGAGAACAGCTTGGTGTTTTGGGGCGTGACCGGAAGCGGGCAGTGGTGGTCTACTGCATTCAAAGAGCATATGGATTATTTCCGTGCGGAGGACACATCGTCTAATTTGGGAGCGAATGTTGACGGATATTATCCTCGTCCTTTGTTCAGCAACAAAAATCATCAGACGCAGACCCGTTATTTGCAGAATGCCGCCTACATGCGGCTGAAAAATCTGCAGCTGGGATATACCTTCCCGAAGCATATCATTCAGAAAATCGGTCTGCAGAATGTAAGGGTATATGTTTCGGGTGAGAACTTGTGGACAATCACAGGGCTGAGCAAGACAATGGATCCCGAAACTGTCGGAATAGGCAAGCAGGGAGGTACTGTGTATCCGTTGTCGCGTACTTATTCATTTGGCTTGAGTGTTAACTTTTAATTAGAATGTACATTATGAAAAAATATGACTTTATGAAAGTTGCAGGTAGACTGTTTATGGGCGTTTCGTTGTTTGCCTTGGCTGCATGTAATGATTTTCTGGACGAGGAGCCCCAGTCTGACGTGTCACCCGAACAGTACCTGTGGAGTGAAGACCAGTTGAAGGCTTATGTGGACAATTATTATGCGGATTATGACAATTATGACGGGGACAGCGATGACAAGGGAGGCATGCTTCCGAGCCATTATGGCAGTGAGAACGGTTCGCCATATTATGATGACGATGCTATAGATAACCAGCAAGGAACAAACGGGCGTTATTTGCAGGATACATGGACTGTCGGGCAGACAGGCGGAAAGTGGAACTTTACTAATATCTATGCGCTGAATTATTTCATTGAAACCGTCACTCCCCGTTATGAGGAGGTCTCTATTTCAGGATCGGCTGAAAACATTGAACAGTATTTGGGGGAGGCGCATTTCCTCCGCGCATTGGAATATTTTTATCGCTTGCGCACTTTGGGTGATTTCCCGATCGTGGAGAATACGCTGTCTGATAATATGGAGGAGCTGACGGAAGCTTCTGTCCGCAAGCCGAGAAATGAGGTGCGCGTTTTATCTTGGAAGACCTGGATAAGGCTATTGAATTGACAACGAACAGTCCGGCCAAAACCCGTATCACCAGAAATGCGGCTTTGGTGTTGAAGTCACGTGTCGCCTTGTTTGAAGCCACTTGGGAAAAATATCATGCCGGAACAGCTCTGGTTCCGAACGGATCCGGATGGCCGGGTGCAGAAAAGGAGTATGGACAGAATTACCAGTTTCCGAATGATGAAGGCACTGCAGAAGGTGAAATCAATTTCTTTCTGGATGAAGCGATGGATGCGGCTTCACAAGTGGCGGATGCTGTAGAGTTGACTTCAAATAATAAGACGATGCCGGATGATGGGAGTGCAAATGATTACTATGACATGTTTGCTTCTCATGACCCGAGCGAATACTCGGAAGTGATTATGTACCGTGAGTATAGCTTGTCATTGAATGCTACGCATCATTTTAATCATTATATGTACCATGGCGGAAATACCGGTTATACAGCGCAGTTTGAAAAAGCTTTTTTGATGGAGAATGGTTTGCCTTGGTATGATGCAAATAGCGGATATGCTGGTGATGATTACATAAGTGATACAAAAACTGGCCGTGACTGGCGTTGGCAGTTGTTTATGAAAGCACCCGGAGATGTGAAAGCGACAGAAAATATTACTACTCCTGAAACGTTTCCGACGGCTCCCCGTGTTTATATATCAGACTCCAGAAATGCCACATCTACTGGTTATATTCAGGGAAAAGGGCATTCGATGGATTATAATGATCAAGTGCTGGGGCAGGATCAGACAGCATTTGTCGTTTATCGTGCGGCTGAAGCTTACTTGAATTATATAGAGGCTTCTTATTTGAGATACGGAAACTTGAATGATACGAAACTTGATACATATTGGAGAAAGCTACGTCAGCGTGCGGGGGTTGATGAGGACTATAATAGTACAATTGCAGCCACTGATATGGCACAGGAGGCCGAAAATGACTGGGGAGCATATTCTCACGGGCAAATTGTGGACGCTACTTTATATAATATCCGTCGTGAACGTCGTTGTGAATTCATAGGTGAGGGATTCCGTTATATGGATTTGATTCGTTGGAGGGCAATGGATCAATTAAATGGTTATCAATTGAAAGGAGCAAAGATATTTGGTCCGATGGAAGATTTGTTCGTTGATAGCGAAACAGGTGAATCTCTTCTGAAATATGATCAGGCAGACGAGGCAGACAATAATGTATCTTCTCCTTCTGATGGGGATTATTTACTGCCGAACAGAAAAACTTCAACAAATGAATACTATAATGGTTTTTATTTCTTTGAAGCGCATTATCTGTATCCAATTGCTGTTCAGCACTTTTTGATTACTTCCTCAGATGGAGCAAGTGTGGATGATTCTCCGATTTATCAGAATCCAGGTTGGCCGATTGTTTCGGGAGCAACTTGTGAATAAGATGATATAGCATTAAGTGGGATAAAGCCGACCGTATAAAAAATGACGGTCGGCTTTTTTAGGTTTGCCCAGCACGAACATGCTGGTATTTTGCTTGGCAAGCTTTCTTTTCATGGCGATATTCTCTATTGTGCTTTTCCGTTTTGCGCTGGTTGGGCAGACGACGGAGTAGACCCTTTCCAGCCAAAGTTTTGATGGTTGTTACGTTATTTTATATTTGGCAATAGCGTTTTTCCTTCTTTCTGCGCTCTCGGCATGCCTTTCTCGCGCGCATATATTATATATAATGTACAGGCCTTTCCTTCTCCTTGATCCGTCTTTCATTTTTTTTCGTCCGCATTCCACTGTATTCCAGCCGGTTGCGCTCCGGTGTCCAAAAAACTTCGAAAAAAGTTTCCCCCAGTTCTTGCATATTCGGAAAAAGTGCGTACCTTTGCACTCGCTTTCGGGGATGACCCGGGGGCTGAC
>NZ_JANRHN010000013.1:0-86612 GCF_024733745.1 Bacteroides sp. ET225
AATAGCATGAACGCAGATTCACAAAGAGATTGACCCCTTATGAATCTGCGTTCAACGCATAGCGCATTACGCTCCATACCATCCGGCCGTTTATTTCTTCGATTTCTTATAATCCTTTTCAATAGCCAAAGCTATCCAGTTAGCCAAAGCCTGCCTGTTGTCAGCAATGACCAAACGTTTCTGGTCGCGTGCATTCTGTATATTTCCCACCTCAAGGAAAACAGCCACGGGAATTGTGTTGCGGAGCACATACAAGTCACGCCCGCTTACAGTCCCGTCGAAGCCACGGTTAGGCTGGTGCCGGTCGTACTTCGCTCTGAACGTCCGCTGAATCTCTTTCGCCAACCGCTTTCCATAGGTGCTGCCCGGAGCATGGTAAAAGAACACATCCGTCTGATCACCGCGCGAACGGCTGTCAACATGAACGAACACGCATCTTTTATAACGGCTCTTGTCCTTGCGTGACAAGCGGTTCAGCGCATCACACCGCTGCTTCAGACGCTCAACCTGATTCAACGGTATCGCTTTCCCAAGACAGGTTTCCCTTTTGCTGTTATTCAGTATCTCCTGGTCACGAATGCCGTCTTTCGCATCCTGAATGATGAAATGCACCTTCGCCCCCCTGCGCAACAGCTCTCTCCCCAGTCGGAGAATGATGTCATAAGCATATTCATCCTCGTGAAGTTCCTTTCCTCTGTATTTTCCGATGCATCCCGGATCCGGTCCGCCATGCCCGCTTCCCAAATAGAACACAGCTCCCTCCAATGAATTCGAAACCTTTCCATAAGAAGCGTATTTCTTCCCGAACAGCGGTTCGTAATTCTTCTTTTTCTTCTGTGCTGAAAGAGGAAAAGCTATCAGAAAGCACAAAAGAAAAGCCACATAGCACTTCATCCCTCTCATTTCAACAGTTCATCAATCTTCTTGCACAAAGCGGCAAACTCATCTTCATTATACAGACGGGTCATCAAGACAATCTTTCCGTCTTTATCTATCAGAACATTCCTTGTTATCCCGGCGTTCCGCTCCGCATAAAGCGCAAAGATGTCCGCTCCCGGATCCAGCCCCAACGGATAAGTCACTCCCGTCTGTTTGGCAAATGCCTTCACACGCTCCAACGGTTCGTCGCGGTCGATTCCGTACAAAGCAAACGAAGCATTATCCTTGTGCTTCTGCCAAATATCCTTTTCGATAAAAGGCATCTCCTTACGGCACACCCCGCACCAGCTGGCCGTAAACTGAAGCATCACTACCTTACCACGCAAATCTGAAAGCTTCACCTTCTGTCCGTCAGTCAGCGTCATCTCAAAATCCGGAGCTGCGTCGCCCAACTTCACAATATAACCGGCAGCATCAGAAGCATTCTGCGCCGAAACATTTAAACAGAAGCAAGCAGCCAAAACTAAAAGAAAAATACATTTTTTCATGTCGTAACAATTTATTTTCACGCCAAAGATACAAAACTTTTGGAACTCATTCATATCTTCTCCTTCCACCGAAGAGTAAAAAACGCAGATGTTCAGGATATTGTTCTTTTCTTTCTGATACTTAAACGCCTCCATTTGTTTATTTTTTCAACAAATAACATTATATTTGCAGAAATTGAAAAACAATCTCTCACCATCATTCAACTGACAGATAAAAACACACAATTATGGATTACACAAATATTATAGGAGAAAAAATCAAATCGCTGAGAACAACAAAAGAGATAAGTATCAATGAATTGTCGGAAAGTACGGGACTGAGCGTCGAACAGATCAAGCGCATCGAAGACAATACAGACATTCCGTCGCTTGCCCCGCTCATCAAAATAGCAAGGGCGCTGGGTGTACGGCTCGGCACATTCCTTGATGACCAGCCCAACGAAGAGGGACCTGTCGTGTGCAGGAAAGGAGAAGCTGACGACACCATCAGCTTTTCGAACAATGCATCCGACGCACGCCACCACATGCACTATCATTCGCTTTCAAGAGCCAAAAGCGACCGGCACATGGATCCGTTTATCATAGACATCGATGAAAGCGGCAACAACGAATTCAGCCTATCGGCGCACGAGGGAGAAGAATTCATCATGGTATTGAAAGGGAAACTTGAAGTTGAATACGGCAAGAAAAAATACCTGCTGGATGAAGGGGATACAATTTATTATGACTCAATTGTACCTCATCACGTGCATGCCTATGAAGGCAAAGCCGCACGTATCCTTGCTGTCGTTTACACCCCCATCGAACTTTAAAAAACAGACCGCTATGCCGCAATTATATGAAAGGACACTGGGAGAATGGCTGGAACATTGGGCAGAAACCACTCCCGACAAAGAATATCTCGTATACTCCGACCGTAACCTGCGCTTCACATGGAAACAGTTTAACCAGCGTGTAGACAACATGGCGAAAGGACTGCTTGCTATCGGAGTGCAAAAAGGTACACACGTAGGCATCTGGGCAGGAAATGTCCCCGACTGGCTGACATTTCTTTATGCCTGCGCCAAGATCGGCGCAGTGGCCGTAACTGTAAATACAAGCTACAAGCAGGCTGAATTGGAATACCTTTGCGAAAACTCCGACATGCACACACTCTGCATCGTCAATGGAGAGAAAGACAGCAACTATGTGGAGATGACATACAAGATGCTTCCCGAACTGAAAACGTTTGAGCGGGGACGGATGAAAAGCAAACGCTTCCCACACATGAGAAACGTCATTTACATCGGACAGGAAAAGTATCGGGGCATGTATAATACCGCCGAAATTCTGCTCCTCGGGAACAATGTGGACGACGAAGAACTGGCCAAAGCAAAAAAGGAAGTGAACTGCCACGATACGGTCAACATGCAATACACTTCAGGAACCACCGGATTCCCGAAAGGCGTCATGCTCACACATTATAACATCGCCAACAACGGCTTTCTGACAGGCGAACACATGAAGTTTACATCCGATGACAAACTGTGTGTCTGCGTGCCCCTTTTCCATTGCTTCGGCGTGGTGCTGGCAACAATGAACTGCCTCACCCACGGGTGTACGGAAGTAATGGTTGAAAAATTCGACCCGCTGCTTGTGCTGGCATCTGTACACAAAGAACGGTGTACGGCTCTCTATGGCGTACCCACCATGTTCATCGCAGAACTGAACCATCCCATGTTTTCGATGTTCGACTTAAGCAGCCTGCGTACCGGCATCATGGCCGGCTCGCTTTGCCCGGTGGAGCTGATGAAACAAGTGGAAGAAAAAATGTTCATGAAAGTAACCAGCGTATACGGTCTTACTGAAACCTCTCCGGGAATGACGCACAGCCGCATTGACGATGACCCGGAAGTACGCTACAACACTGTAGGCCATGAATTTGAATTTACGGAAGTTAAAGTCATCGATCCCGAAACGGGCGAAGAATGTCCGGTTGGGGTACAGGGAGAAATGTGCAACCGGGGATACAACACCATGAAAGGATATTACAAAAATCCGGAAGCTACGGCAGAAGTCATAGACAAAAACGGATTCCTGCACTCCGGCGACTTAGGCGTAAAAGACGAGAACGGCAACTTCCGTATCACAGGCCGCATCAAAGACATGATTATCCGCGGAGGCGAAAACATCTATCCGCGGGAAATCGAGGAGTTCCTCTATCAGATGCCGGGCATAAAAGACGTGCAGGTAGCCGGCGTTCCGTCAAAGAAATACGGTGAAGCGGTAGGAGCGTTCATCATTCTCCACGAAGGATATACGATGAACGAATTTGACGTCCGCGAGTTCTGCCAAGGAAAAATCGCCCGCTACAAGATTCCCAAATATATATTCTTCGTCAAAGAATTCCCGATGACAGGAAGCGGAAAAATTCAGAAGTTCAAGTTGAAAGACCTGAGCCTCCAGCTTTGCAAAGAACAGGGAATCGAAATTATCTGACAACAACCACATAAAAGAGAATGCTTCCATCCGTCAGGCATCAAAGCGGATGTATGGAAGCATTCTTTATGCACGAACCGCTCTTATGCGACTCCAAGCAGTTCTATATCAAAAATCAGGACAGAGCCTCCGGGGATGCCCGGCTGACTGAGTTTTCCATAACCCATCTCAGCAGGAATATATACCTCCCAACGGTCACCGACATGCATCTGCTGCAAAGCGATTATCCAACCTTCTATCAAATCGCTCAGACGGATAGCCAGAGGCACACTCCCGCGGCTGGAATCAAACTGCTTTCCGTCGATAGTCTGCCCTGTATAGTGAACGGTGACAATGCTCCGGGCCAACGGACTTTTGCCACTGGAATCTCCCGACGAAAGTACTTTATAAAAAACTCCTTTCGCCAAAGCATGTACTCCCTCTTCCTTTGATTTTTCAGCCGGCCAATCTTTATTGGCCTGTATGTATGTCTTCTTATCCATGACTTATCAAACCGTCAGTTCTTTTCCACCTTTACCAGTAACGTTTTCCCAGCTTGCTCTCCGTCCATCTTGAACGATTCCGACTTAACCAGCCCCACTCCTTCGGCATACCATTCATTTACCCTGAGCGTAGTGGTCTTCAAGATAATCTTCGTCCGCTTCAGGTATGAAATCTTCACACAATTGAATTTTCCGGCTCTCGTATTCACCTGCTCCGTTCCCATATACGAAGCGCCCGAAATGGTTACATCATTCTTCAGCATGTTGCGAATCCACTGGAACTTCCGGTCCGGAAGATTCTCCCCCGCTTCTGCCCCATCTTTTATGGAAAACGAATTGTCGCCCTTGAACTTCAGCTTTTCCGTCCATTCCAAGCGAGCCGCCGTATCATAGCGGGCAGGATCGGAATCCGAATCAACATAAGGCCCATACATCAAATCTTCCGTACAGGTCGAAACCGTCCCGTCATAAGTCCAGTTATATAATGTATAGCTTGTATTGTTTTTAGTTTTCACAGTCACGATCTTGTCGTAATAGCTCGCCTTCACCGTATTCCCCTCTTTGGTCACATTTTTCACCGTTATTTCCTCATCCGAGGTGCTCTGCCCCACTTCATCATAATTCACATAATGCAGTTTGGTACCTTCTGCCGTGCAGAAATATTGTGCCTGCGCCGCATGGCAGGCGAACACCCCGGCCAATAAAAACAAAATCTTTTTCATAATACAAATCCGTTTTGCAATAAAATGTGACGCAAACTTACGAATTTCTTTCTTTTTCTGCCTATCTTTGCGCTTGAAAAACATTTAAATCAACTTATTATGGGTTTATTATCAGCTTTATTCGGAGAAAAAAAGCAGGAAAAAGACCAGCAGACTCCGGAAGAAAAACAGAACTTGAAGAATTTCGACATATTGAAATACGATGGCATCAGAGCGCGGAATATGGGCAAACTGGACTATGCCGTCAAATGTTTTGAAGAGGCTGCAGCACTGAACGAAGAACCGGAAACGTTGGGACTGCTAGCCAGTGCGTACTTGCAGGCAAACCGCACGGACGACGCCCGTACCACGCTCGACAGGCTGGTAGAAAAAGATCCGTCCAACATACAAAGCCTGCTTTCACTGGCAAGCGTATGCTATCTCCAGCAAGATTATGAAAGCATGGATACGGCCTGCCAGAAAGTGATCGCTGCAGATGACAAAAACGCGCAAGCCTATTTCCTCGCAGCACGTGCCGCCAAAGGACTGAACAATGACCTGAATGCCATTGTAATGCTCACCAAGGCCATCGCGCTCAACGAAACATTCGTACAAGCCTACCAACTGCGCGCCGAAGTGCTTTGGAGCATGCGGCAAGCAAGCGAAGCAACGGACGACCTCAACCGTATCCTGTCGCTGAATCCCGACGATGAAGACGCTCTGCTGCTGAAAGGGAGAATCGAAGCGGCTCTCGCCCACACAGAAGAAGCCTGCAAATGTTTCGACAAAGTAATGGAAGTCAACCCGTTCAACGAAACGGCCTATCTGCTGAAAGGAGAAATGCTGAACGAACAGAAGAAACTGACGGAAGCAGAAGCTCTCTACACAGAAGCTATCGACCTGATGCCGGACAAAGCCGTCTTCTATCAGGAAAGAGGACGTATCCGACTGCTCAGCGGAAACAAGGCCGGAGCAACGGACGACATGAAGAAAGCCATCGAAATCGCCCCGGAAAAGGAAGAGCAAATCTCTGGAAATTTCAGCAACTTCGGAAACAGCGGACTGCAAACGGGAATATACTGACCGGAAAAGTATCTCCGCACACCATAAAACACTTTTTAAGCCGGTACGTTCATGTGGTCCGTATCCGGCTTTTGTTTTTCAGAATATGCCCGTACAAGATGTACATCCGCCCCTTCAGTTTTATGCTCCAGCACCTGGACTGTATAGTCCAAAGGCTGGAACATAGAATCGGCCGCGGCATCTAAAGGATATATTCCTGCTAAAACAGACGGATGAAATAAGTGGCGAAAGTTCGCGTCCTGTATTTATTCTTTACAGGGCCGCACGCCATGACCCGCACTTCTGCTAAAATTATCCAACGGCAATACCCGATAATTGGTATGGAGAGTAAGATTGTGGGAATATCTGGAGCCGACAGAGGCTGCCGACCAAGTATGCCCCAACATACCTGTTGCCGATACGTTTCCTCCTGATGCCAGCCGCTCCCCCGTTATGGGAAAGAAAATCGTTCCTCCCGTCTTGTTCGGTCCGCAGTAAAAATTCCACCCCAGCTGGCTGCTATCCCATTCACCGTTATATTCCGCAGCATTATTGGTAACGTTTTTACCCGTTGTAGTGAATCCCGTAAAGGCATTGCTTGGCGGCAGTGAAAAACCTGCCGGACAGGGATCATACACGGTTTTTATCACTGGAGTGTCGTTATAGGTATTATTGTTGCCATAAGCATCAGAAATCTGCATTCCATAAATTAACATACGCATTGTCTCCCCATAATTCTTTTTGCATAACGTCGGGTTTGCGGATGTAATTTTTGATACACTCGCTGCCGAACGGAAATGATTCTACCCCATGGCTGGCCGTAGAAGCAATCCCCTCTGCATTATACCATGTTTTATTGTTGCTGCCATAGCCGCTGGCTGGGCGCAGGGGATCTTTGCGTCCCCATTCATAGAAAGTACAGTTTCCGCGGGTAGAGGTGGTTGCAGCTGTTTGGTTGATGGTTATGGCACGGGGCTGCCCGTGGGCACTGAATCGTATCCGGCAGGAGCGGGGTGCATAGCTGACTACTTCTTTTTCGCACCATCCCAATTGAACAGGCATCAATTCATAGGAAACATTCTGATGGTTGGTCACTCTGACGGTACGGAATACATCTTCGTCCGTTACCCAAATATGCCACGACCAGAGAATTGTATTCTGGCTGTCTTTAATGGCAATAAGGGCATTTCCCTGCCGGATGCTTTCTTTGCCTACTGTGAAAGAAATCGTACCGCCATTGGCTCCGCTGTTATATTTGATATCGGTTACCAGCGAAGGACCGTCCTGCCAGACCAGTTCAGCTTTTGCGGGGATGCAGCCTGCATTGTTAGCGATATAAGGGTCGGTTATGCCATTACCCAGATGATTGATGAACGGACTCAGCGCCCCCCTTATGGAAGCCTTAGAGGTGTATGCCACCTGGTTGGTCTGTCCGTTCTTAATGGCATTGCCATACACCAGAGGGAGCGAATATGTGCCCGGTGCATTTACCACGTAACAGTTTGCCGTATTTTCCACAGCTTTTCCCCCCGTGCTGTTCGACAGGTTGTAAGGAAGAGCTTTTGAGCCTTTCTCTGCCGTTGCCCGGAGAGCTGCCGTATGAGTGCTTTGAGATACGCCGGTCTGGACAGCGGCTGTAACCTCGAAAGGAACGGCCTCCTCGCTTCCTGTTCCACTTGCTGTAAATTGAGTGAGCCAGTCGGGTTTGGCGTCAGTCCATGTCACTCCGTTGTCAACAGAATATTGGGTTGACCATTCCACAGGCTCCGTCACTCCCTGATTGTTTTTCCGGTAGCTGGTAACGCTGTACGTCTGCGTGCCTCCCAAATAATTAAAAGACAAGTTTCCGGAGGAAACCGCCAGCGTGTACTGCCAATTTATTGAAGTGCTTGAAAGCTGGTAAGTTACCGTCTTTCCTTTCTGCCACTCACTGTTTCCGATCTGTCCGGCAAGAATATTGTCGGTTATTCCATCATTGAATATTACCTCGATTACTGCCCCATCGGGTAAGGTCTGCGGAATCATCATGAAGGTTTGTTCCGGGGCAGTAATAACGGCATTGAGTGCTCCTGAAGTGGAACGGTTCAGTGTTTGCGAAAAGTTTTTCGGATTGCCTACGTTGCTCCATGTGCCGGTTTCAAGATTATAAACTCCTGCCGAGTTTACACCTTTAAGCGTAACGCTCTTTACCGTGCCCGCCTTCATGTCACTGCCACATACAAACTTCACCGCCGTCAACGCATGGTGGAAGGTCAGATTGACCGCCGTATTGGTTCCGCCGCTGACTTCTCCCGATGCGGCTACCAGCAAATCCTGCTGTTCTGCTACATTGTCCGGAACCGTGCAGGCAATGGTTGGCGTACCCGCAGTTTGTCCCGAAAGCCGATAGGCGCTGTTATTCTGAGGCGCATAAGCAAAGAATTTCAATTTATAGGCACTGCCCGGCCAATAGTGTATAGAAGCAGGCACCCATAAACTGCCCGTTTTGCTCACCGATACATCATACATATAGCTCGAAGTTTGCGTATTGTTCCAACTGCCCGTATACGCGTAGGCGGAAATGCTGAATACATCATACATATTGCTCGTGGTAACGGGAGCAGAACGGGCAGACAGACCACTTTCAGGCAGGAAGGCAGATACTATGCTATCGGTGTAAAGCGTATGCAGATAGAAAGGTTTTGTGCCTTCTGTGTGCAGGGTGGAAACAGTAGAGCGCGTAGTCCCTCTGCCTTCATCTGCATCAAAGGAAACCCATGTATCCTGAATATCCGTTGTAAAGCTGATACGGTTCCCCTCATGAGATTGTTCCATTTGATCGGAACAGGAGGTCATAAAGACAGGTATTGCAAGTAATTGAATAATAATAGAATAGTGTCTAAATTTACGATTTGTCATACATGATAAATTATATACATTACATAATTTGTAAAAATAGGCATTAAAAAGCATTCCGGGAATGGTTTTCAATGTACATTTTATACAGTTACATAATTGATTAACAGCAATATGAATTTGTACTGCCATGTACACCGCTCGTTGCACCCCCTTTGCATGACTTGCGTTTGTCTGGTTTTTATGTGAAAAAGAGCACCAAAAGGCAGGAAGCGTATCCCCCTTGCCTCTGGTTGGAGATATTGGTACACCGAAGCTGTGCTTGCGTTTGCATGTCTGCTCCAAACCATATCAATCCTTCGGCGAAGAAACCATCATTTGCCGGAAAACTAGATGGCAAGAAAAAAATCCGAAATAAACAAAGAAAAAATTCAATCAAATGCTTGTTTTTTCAAGAAAAGTATTACATTTGCAACCGATATAATGACAAAATAACAACTGACGTATGAACACATTTGCAACATACTTCTTCTTTTTCTTTTATTACTTTTACTTTAGCAATGAAGTGAAGCGGGAGTTTGTGTATGTACGTTAAAACAAAATGAAACAAACAAGAGACGAATGAATATAACGAAATCCCGCTTCAATACGAAGTCGGGATTTTTTTTTAGACAAAAGCAAACAAAACAAGATGAGAAGAATAGCAATACAAGGAATTGTGGGATCGTATCATGACATTGCAGCCCACAAGTATTTCAAGGAAGAAGATATCGAACTGGTCTGCTGCAACACCTTTGAAGAAGTGTTCGAAGCGATGAAGAAAGACAGCAATGTGATCGGAGTCGTTGCCATCGAAAACACCATTGCAGGAAGCCTTCTCCATAACTACGAGCTATTGCGGGACAGCGGAGCAACCATCATCGGAGAGCACAAGCTGCGCATCAGCCACAGCATCATGTGCCTGCCCGGTGAAGACTGGGGAACGCTTACAGAAGTAAACTCCCACCCTGTCGCACTCGCACAGTGCAGAGATTTTCTCCAGCATCACCCCCAGCTGAAAGTGGTGGAAACGGAAGACACTGCGGCCAGCGCACGCGACATCAAAGAAAAAGGACTGAAAGGGCACGCTGCCATCTGCTCCAAATATGCCGCCGAACTGTATGGGATGAAGATTCTTCAGGAAGGCATTGAAACAAACAAACACAACTTCACCAGATTCCTTGTAATCAGCGATCCCTGGATGGCCGACGAACTGAAGGTGCGCTCAAAGATGAACAAGGCAAGCATCGTCTTTTCGCTCCCGCACAATCAGGGAAGCCTTTCGAAAGTATTGTCTATCTTTTCATTCTACAACATAAACCTGACAAAAATCCAGTCGCTGCCCATCATCGGACGTGAATGGGAATACATGTTCTATGTTGACGTCATGTTTGACGATTACCTGAGATACAAACAATCCATTGATGCCGTAACACCGCTTACCAAAGCACTTAAAATATTAGGAGAATATGCAGAAGGAGAATCAACAATATAAGATTGCGCCGGCCGACCGTCTGGCCAGCGTGAGTGAATACTATTTCAGCCGCAAGCTGAAGGAAGTGGCCCGCATGAACGCGGAAGGAAAAAATGTAATCAGCCTCGGAATAGGAAGCCCCGACATGCCACCATCAGAAGAAACCATCAAGGTGCTGTGCGAGAACGCCCAAAAGCCAGACGCACATGGCTATCAGCCTACAGTAGGCATTCCGGAACTCCGGCAAGCCATGTCGGAATGGTATAAGCGATGGTATGACGTGGATCTTGACCCGAATACGGAAATCCAGCCGCTCATCGGATCGAAAGAGGGAATCCTTCATGTTACGCTGGCTTTCGTGAACCCAGGCGACCAGGTGCTTGTTCCTAATCCGGGCTATCCAACCTACACTTCGCTGAACAAGATACTGGGAAGCGAAATAGTGAATTACGACTTGCGTGAAGACAATCACTGGCAGCCGGATTTCGAACAGCTTGAAAAGATGGACTTGAGCCGTGTGAAACTGATGTGGACCAACTATCCGAATATGCCTACCGGAGCCAACGCCACAATGGAGCTTTATGAAAAGCTGGTGGATTTCGCCCGAAGACACAACCTGGTTATTGTGAACGACAACCCGTACAGTTTCATACTCAACAAAAAACCGATAAGCATACTCAGCGTCCCCGGAGCCAAAGAGTGCTGCATTGAGTTCAACTCCATGAGCAAGAGCCACAACATGCCCGGCTGGCGTGTGGCAATGGCTGCAACCAATGCACAGTTCATCCAATGGATCGTGAAGATCAAAAGCAACATCGACTCCGGAACATTCCGTCCCATCCAGTTAGCCGCTGCCCAAGCCTACCGGAACAGCGCGGAATGGCATGAAGAAGCAAACGTGAAGGTGTATGGACGCCGCAGAAAACTGGCAGAGGAGATTATGCAGGTATTAGGCTGCAGCTTCGACCGCGAACAGGTGGGCATGTTCCTTTGGGGACGCATACCTGACACGTATGCCGATGTAGAAGACCTGACGGAAAAGGTGCTTCACGAAGCAAGGGTATTCATCACTCCGGGGTTCATCTTCGGAAGCAACGGAAAGCGGTATATCCGCATCTCGCTCTGCGCCAAGGAAGAGAAGCTGGCCGAAGCCCTCGAACGAATCAAACAAATCATGCAATAACAGAAACTTAAACACTCAATAACATATGGAACTCGAATTACAACCCATTGAACTGGAAGGCGTATCAAAGGAAAGGCCTCTGGTGATTGCAGGCCCATGCAGTGCCGAAACAGAAGAACAAGTGATGTCAAGTGCCAAACAGTTGGCCGACAAAGGTATCAAGATATTCCGTGCAGGCATCTGGAAGCCCCGGACCAAACCGGGAGGATTTGAAGGAATCGGGGTGGACGGACTTCCCTGGATGAAAGAGGTGAAGAAGGAAACCGGAATGTATGTAGCAACCGAAGTGGCGACAGCCAAGCATGTATACGAATGCCTGAAAGCGGGTATCGACATCCTTTGGATCGGAGCACGAACTACAGCTAATCCTTTTGCCGTACAGGAAATTGCCGATGCGCTGAAAGGTGTAGACATTCCCATATTGGTGAAAAACCCCGTCAATCCGGATCTGGAACTGTGGATAGGCGCACTGGAGCGCATCAACAACGCCGGACTGAAACGCATCGGAGCGATCCATCGCGGATTCTCTTCTTATGACAAGAAGATCTACCGGAATCTTCCGCAATGGCACATCCCCATCGAACTGCGCCGCCGCATACCCAACCTGCCGATTCTCTGTGATCCCAGCCACATCGGCGGCAAGCGGGAACTGATTGCTCCGCTCTGCCAGCAGGCGATGGACCTCGGTTTCGACGGGCTGATTGTTGAATCGCACTGCAACCCCGATGCGGCATGGAGTGACGCTTCGCAGCAGGTTACTCCTGATGTGCTCGACTATATACTGAGCCTGCTCGTCATCCGATCGGAGCATCAGAGCACGGAAAACCTGAATAACCTGCGCCGGCAGATTGACGAATGCGACAATGAACTGATGGACATTCTGGCCAAACGGATGCGTGTATGCCGCGAAATCGGAACGTTCAAAAAAGAGCACAACATGACCATTCTGCAAACCGGCCGCTACAATGAGATCCTTGACAAACGGGGCGCACAGGGTTCACTTTGCGGCATGGACGCTGATTTCGTAAAGCAAGTGTTTGAACTGATCCATGAAGAGAGTGTAAGGCAGCAAATGGAAATAATCAACAAATAATGCGTACTTTCTCTTTCGGGTGGCCGAAAGAAAAAGATACCCAAAAGAAAGGGTGCCGTCTGCACTTCCAAAGCTACTGCGGGAACGTTTCGGACTAAAGTCCGGAACTCCCTCCGCTTCACGCTTTTCCAGTGAAGACAGATTTTTTTCTTTTGGTATCTTTTCTTTTTGCCTTGATGCAAAAAGAAAAGTACATAAACACCCACAAAAACATAACAACATGAGAATACAAATATTAGGAGCCGGGAAAATGGGATCCTTTTTCAGCGATGTACTTAGCTTTGAACACGAAGTAGCCGTTTACGATGTAAATCCGCAACGGTTACGCTTTATGTACAACTGCCTCCGGCTTACAAAAACAGAAGAAATAGAAGAATTCAAGCCGGAACTGGTAATCAATGCGGCAACAGTGAAATATACGCTCGACGCTTTCAGGCAAGTCTTGCCTGCACTTCCGAAGGACTGCATCATCAGTGACATCGCTTCAGTAAAGACGAACCTGAAGGAATTTTATGAAGGATGCGGATTCCGCTACGTATCCACCCACCCGATGTTCGGACCGACTTTTGCCAGCCTCGACAAGCTGAGCGAAGAAAATGCCATCATTATCAAAGAAGGCGACCACCTGGGACGGATATTCTTCAAAGACCTCTACCAGCGGCTGGGACTGAACATTTTCGAATATTCTTTCGAGGAGCACGACGAAACGGTGGCCTATTCGTTGTCAATCCCGTTTGTATCGACCTTTGTGTTTGCAGCGGTAATGAAGCATCAAGACGCTCCGGGAACAACTTTCAAACGACACATGGCTATCGCAAAAGGGGTGCTCAGCGAAGACGACTATCTGCTTCAGGAGATTCTTTTCAATCCGCGCACTCCGGCACAAGTGGAAGGCATACGCACAGAGCTGAACGAACTGCTCGACATCATCAGCCGGAAAGACTCGGAAGGGATTCATGCCTATCTTAGCAAGATTCGAAACAATATAAAATAAACGACTAACAACAAGCAGAAGAGGCGCATCCGTTATGGAATGCGCCTCTTTTATTGGATACTTATGGTTCTTTTCTGTTTAGAATCTGTAGCCAACGCCAATTGCAAAGCTCATGTTCTTAGGAGATATTTCATCACCATTTCCATCTTCAGATTTACCCGGAGCAATGAATCCATGCTGAGCAGTGAAGTTTACGAGGTAGTGTTCGCCAAGTTCAACACCTACTCCCCATTGAAGCCCTAAATCGAAGCGTTTCCAATCACCGCCTTTATCATCAAAAATCTTATAATCATCACCATTATCCCAATGCTCTTTGGCTTTTCCACCAAGACCAATAGCCAGATAAGGACCTGCATTGATTACAAATTTTGTATTGTCGGTAATATCAAACTTATAAGCAGCCAGAATAGGAATATCCAAATAAACAGGTCTGACTGTTACTTTTTCACCTGCATATTTCACCTTATATCCTTTGGAAGTAATCATTACTCCCGGCTGAAAATACCAATTTTCATTAAATGCATAATCAGCTCCAACTCCCATTGTGAAACCAGGAAGTGCTTTAGTTTCATCCAATTTAGTCTGATTACTGAAGTTCATGCCAAACTTCACGTCCCATCTTACCTGAGAGAAACCAAATACGGCAACCATTCCCAAAGCTAACGTTAACAATAACTTTTTCATAACTCTAACTTTTTTAATTAGCGGCCAATCCTTGTGATGCCAAATCTTTTTTATTTTTTTAAGAAAAAGGACAAGGACTCTTCATCCGCATAAAACGGAAAAATTCCTTTTTCTGTCTATTTTACAGAAACAAAAATGCTTTCTGTCTGAATACAAAACTATAAATAAGTTTTAGAAAAACAAACACATTCAAGGTTTATAAATGAAATTTATACAAATAAACAAAACACTTCTTATATTGTTTTCCAGCATAAAGAATCGAGTAGGAGGAAAACGAAGCAGTTTTCTTCCTACTTTCGTTTTCCGACCTCTCACACCACCACGCATGCGGTTCCGCACGTGGCGGTTCTTTATTTAGGATACCATTTGAGATACTCGTCATAAAGGGTTGGATACCCGGCAATTTTTAGTCGTTCGTTAGTCATAGAACTGTGTGTTATCCAACTGTCAGCGATACGCCAGTACCCCAGTCGAGTATAACCCCATTCATAGGCTTTCCTCTTAGGGATTCCACATCGAATCAGATTTGATATTCTCGTCTTAGGGTTTTTCCAAGATTTCCATATGCACATTCGTATGCGACGTCGTAACCACTCGTCTGTTTCAAGGAGAAGACGTTTCATGTTGGCAAGGTGGTAATAACCTATCCAGCCTCTTATATATTCCTTAAGTTTTTGTTTTCTACGTTCATAACCCATTCCATTGCTACGACCTGTCAGCCCTTTCAAACGGAGCTTCATCGTGACTTTGGATTTGGGGTGTACACATAATTCAAATTTACCTTTGGAGTTATAAAAGGAATAACCTAAGTATTTGACACCTTTGACATATGAGACGGTTGTCTTTTCCTTGTTTACTCTAAGATGAAGTTTACCCTCTATAAATCGGGTAATAGACTCCTTGGTTTGTTTCGCAGCACTTTTACTTCGGCAGAATATCATTGAATCATCAGCATACCGAACAAAGAGATGACCTCTTCGGGTTAGCTCCTTGTCGAGTTCATTAAGCATGATATTACTTAACAGGGGACTTAAAGGACCGCCTTGAGGAGTGCCTTCGTTGCTCGCCTCAAACATACCATGATTCAGGATTCCGCTGCGGAGATATTTGTGTATAAGACTCACCACTCTTCCATCCTTTATTGTACGGCTCAGTATTTCTATCAGACGGCTGTGGCATACTGTATCGAGGAATCGCTCGAGGTCAAGGTCTACTACATATTTGTAACCTGAATTGACGATGCCTTTCGCTCTGCGTAATGCATCATGGCAGCCACGTCTCGGACGGAAACCGAAACTGTTTTGGCTAAACTGAGGTTCGTAGATGGGGGTCAGTACTTGGTTGATGGCTTGCTGTATCAGTCGGTCTACAACGGTCGGTATTCCTAACTGTCGCATCTTGCCGTTATCCTTAGGAATTTCCACTCTAAGGACAGGATTGGGACGGTAGCTGCCGTCAAGCACAGAGCATATCAGGCTTTTCCTGTTGGTGAGGAGCCATGGGAGAAGTTCATCACATGACATCCTGTCGATACCGCCACACCCTTTGTTTCTGAATACAGTCTTATAAGCCTTATTCAGATTCTCGGGTGAAAGAATAACTTCCAGAAGATGCTCTCTGTCAAATGGTACTTCCACGACATTGTCTTCAACCATCCATATGCAGGTCTGCGCTCCCACATACCGTTCAGATTCCGTCTTAGCTCTCTGAGGGCAGCCTGAAACTTCAGTTCCAGTTTTGTGCATTCTCTCCAGCATACGGTAGTTTTCAATTATTATCGTTTAAATAAAGTTCTGTCCTTCACAAACTTATCGACACGTTTGCTACTATGACATCTGCTGACTTCTCACGGCAAGCTTTACTCCGCTGATTTCGATTTTTTTTCACTATTCTCATGCGTCCGTGAGACCTCCTCGGATAAGGGCATTAACTTTCAATCTTATGTCTGCTTCATTTACATCAACCGTTCCGAATAGCTATAGGGCTTTGGTTTGCTTTGCAACCTTACCCACGGTTATATGCCTTATATGAAGTTTCTGTTCGTCAGACCAGATGTTTGCCGCCAGCTTCTTTCAGATTCCAACTCGCGATGGACACCCTTGCTTTTGGCTGTATGATTCCCGCTATTAGGGCTCATTGGGGACTTGCACCCGTTAGCTAATACTCATGCCGAGCATACAAAAAAATAACCCGTCATCTGATTTGAGATAACGGGTTATTTTAATTAAGATGACGGCTCATTTTAATCAAGATGACGGCTCATTTTTTTGCCGGCATCATTTGTCATAATTTTATCTTCTTCGATACGGGTTTCGACTCATTGTGCAGGCGGTCGAGAGCAGTCACCACATACCGGTATTTTGTCTTGCCGTCTTCGTACGGGAGCTTGTAAAACTCGTTATGCGTAATGGCAACGATATGGGAAGGATCGTCAAGATTTACCTTCTCCTTCCGCAGGAAACGGTATACGACATAATGTTTCGCCTCGTCCATCTCGTGCTTTGCTTTCGGGGCGGTCCAGAACAGGATGTAACCGTCTGCCGTCCATACCGGCTTCAGTTTCCTCACCTTCTTGGGAGCCTCATCGTCCATGAAGGGCGAAGCCGGCCATAGCGCAGGATATTTATGGTATTTGTTTGCCAGCATGTCGCGATAATTGCCCTTGTTTTCAACCACTGCGGCTGCATACCACTGGCAACTCCCCTGCACCGCGGGAAGCGAGCGCTGCAAATTATATTTGGCAGGAATCTGACTCTGGTTCGGATTCATCAGGTCCGGCTTGGTAACCGTCCGCACCACATCCTGCCCGATGTACAGCGGACGTGCCGCCGCATTCTTCGCCCACCAGCGGATCAGCGTTTCGTAATCGGCCGCGGGGTGACCGATTTCCCAGTAGATTTGAGGTATATTGTAGTCCACCCAGCCGTTGTTCACCCACAGCAGCACATCGGCATAGAGATCGTCGTAATTCTGAAGGCCGTTTGTGTTGCTTCCGTTGGGGTTGCTTTTCTTGTTCCGATAGATGCCGAACGGCGAAACGCCGAACTTGACCCACGGCTTGGCAGCACGCACCGTTTCGTGAATCTCCTTTATCAGCACGTTCACATTGTCCCTGCGCCAGTCGCCGCGGTCTGTAAATCCGCGTCCGTATGCCGCAAAGCTCAAGTCGTCCGGAAACTTCTCTCCCGCATTGGGGTAAGGATAAAAGTAGTCGTCCATGTGGATGGCATCGATGTCATAACGGGTCACGATGTCGCGCACAATCTTGCAGATATACTTGCGTGATTCGGGAAGCCCCGGATCAAAATACAGCTGGCCGGCATACTCAACGAACCACTCGGGATGCTTGTTATAGGGATGCAGAGGCGAAAGCGCCGTTGTCCCTTTGGTCTTTGCGCGATACGGATTGATCCAGGCATGAATCTCCATGTCGCGCTTGTGACACTCCTCCACCATAAACTGCAGAGGGTCCCATACCGGAGAAGGAGCTTTTCCCTGCACTCCCGTAAGGAAACGGCTCCAAGGTTCGTACGGAGATTTATACAAAGCGTCGGCCTCCGCCCTCACCTGAAAGATAATGGCATTGATTCCCGCCCCTTTCAGGTTGTCGAGCTGGCTTTCCAGAGTTTTCTTTATCTGCTCGGCCGGCACTCCCTGAAACTGTCCGTTCACACACTGAATCCACGCGCCGCGGAATTCACGCTTCGGGGATCCATTCTGAGCATACGCTGCGCAAATGCCGAATACAAACGCCATTGCGAGCCACAAGTTTCTTAGTTTCATCTTTATATTTTTATTGGTTCATACACCTGTTAACGCGCGGCAAAGATAACCAAAATACAGAGAAATCTAAAAAAAGTGGTTATCTTTGCATCTCAATCAAGAAAGAAAAATCATGTCGGAAAGCAACTACATAACCATCAAGGGAGCAAAGGTAAACAACCTGAAAAACATCGACGTAGACATACCGCGCGACAAACTGGTAGTCATCACCGGCCTGTCGGGCTCCGGAAAGTCATCACTGGCTTTCGACACGCTTTACGCCGAAGGGCAACGGCGCTACGTGGAAAGCCTTTCATCATACGCCCGCCAGTTTCTGGGAAGAATGGGAAAACCTGAATGCGACTTCATCAAGGGAATCCCGCCAGCCATAGCCATCGAACAGAAGGTTATCAGCCGCAACCCGCGCTCCACCGTAGGAACTTCGACCGAAATCTATGAATACCTCCGCCTGCTGTTTGCACGCATCGGAAAGACTTATTCGCCCGTCAGCGGCAAACTGGTGAAGAAGGACAGCCCCGAAGACATCGTAAACTGCATGCTGGCACACCCGAAAGGGATGCGCTATACGGTGCTCACGCCCATCCTTCCACGCGAGGGACGCTCTTTCTCCGAGCAGATTGAAATGGACATGAAGCAGGGATTTACCCGACTGGAAGTGAACGGCGAAATGACCCGCATCGAAGATTATGCCTATAACGAAAAAGACACCGTCTATCTGCTGGTCGACCGCATGAGCTGCGATGACAGCAAGGATGCCATGAGCCGGCTCACAGACTCGGCAGAAACGGCGATGTACGAAGGCGACGGTGCCTGCCTGCTGCGTTTCTACCTGCCCGACGGGACAACCGAGCTTCATTCGTTCAGCACCAAATTCGAAGCCGACGGAATAAAGTTTGAAGAGCCCACCGACCAGATGTTCTCGTTCAACTCCCCCATCGGAGCCTGCCCCACTTGTGAGGGATTCGGCAAAATCATCGGAATCGACGAACATCTTGTCATTCCCAACCGGGCACTGAGCGTATACGACGGTGCCGTGCTCTGCTGGAGGGGAGAGAAAATGGGAGAATGGCTCAACGAATTTCTCCGCGAAGCTCCCGCCCACGACTTTCCGATCTTCGCGCCCTACTACGAACTGACACAGGAACAGAAAGATTACCTCTGGCACGGGCCGCGCGAGAAAGCATGCATCGACTCGTTCTTCAAGATGCTCGAAGAAAACCAATACAAAATCCAGTACAGGGTGATGCTGGCCAGATACAGAGGAAAAACGCAGTGTCCCACCTGCCATGGCAGCCGGCTCAAAAAAGAAGCCAACTATGTACGGGTAGGCGGAAGAAACATTTCCGAACTGGTTGAGATGCCCGTATACGAGCTGAAAGAGTTCTTCCGGACACTGCATCTGGACGAACACGACCAAACCATAGCCAAACGCCTGCTGAACGAAATCACCAGCCGGCTCAACTTTCTCGACGATGTGGGATTGGGATACCTTACGCTGAACCGGCTGAGCAACACGCTGTCGGGAGGTGAAAGCCAGCGCATCAACCTCGCCACATCGTTGGGAAGCAGTCTGGTAGGCTCGCTCTATATCCTCGACGAACCAAGCATCGGCCTGCACAGCCGCGATACAGCCAGGCTGATAAAGGTGCTCCGCCAACTTCAGCAGCTGGGCAATACCGTGGTGGTTGTGGAACATGACGAAGAAATTATCCGCGCCGCCGACTATATCATCGATATCGGACCGAAAGCCGGACGACTGGGAGGAGAGATTGTGTATCAGGGAGATATGAAGGACTTGCAACCGGGAAGCAACAGCTACACCGTAAAATACCTGCTTGGCGAAGAAATCATCGAATGCCCCAAGACACACCGCTCATGGAACAATTACGTTGAAATAAAGGGAGCGCGGGAAAACAACCTCAAAGGAATCGATGTCCGTTTCCCCCTCAATGTCATGACCGTGGTAACAGGAGTGAGCGGATCGGGAAAAAGCACGCTGGTGCGCGACATATTCTACAAGGCACTCAAGCGCGAATACAGCGAAGCCAGCGACCGCCCGGGAGAATTTGTATCGCTGGAAGGCGATATCAGGCAAGTGAAAGATATCGAGTTCGTCGACCAGAATCCGATAGGCAAATCCTCGCGAAGCAATCCGGTGACCTACATCAAGGCCTACGATGAAATCCGCAAGCTGTTTGCCGAACAGCCTCTGTCGAAACAGATGGGATATACAGCCGGCTATTTCTCGTTCAACACAGAAGGCGGACGCTGCGAAGAATGCAAAGGAGAAGGAACAGTGACGGTAGAAATGCAGTTCATGGCCGACCTTGTGCTGGAATGCGAATCGTGCCACGGCAAACGTTTCAAGAAAGAAACGCTGGAAGTAAAATATGAAGGGAAAAACATCTACGACATACTGGAAATGACCGTAAACCAAGCTGTCGAATTCTTTACGGAACACAACCAGAAGAAAATTGTAAAAAAGCTCCAGCCCCTTCAGGACGTGGGATTAGGATACATCAAACTGGGACAATCGTCGTCCACTTTGTCCGGAGGCGAAAACCAGCGGGTCAAACTGGCCTACTTCCTGAGCATAGAAAAGGCTCAGCCCACCATATTTGTCTTTGACGAACCGACCACAGGGCTTCACTTTCACGACATCAAGAAGCTGCTCAGTGTGTTTGACGCGCTCATCAGCCGCGGACATACAATTGTTATCATCGAGCACAACATGGATGTAATCAAGTGCGCGGATTATGTAATAGACCTCGGTCCGGAAGGAGGAGAGATGGGAGGCAATCTGGTTGTAGCGGGCACACCCGAGGAAGTTGCCAACTGTGCAGCATCTTATACGGGACAGTTTCTGAAAGAGAAACTGGCGGAAAAATAAGCATCCGCAGAAAGGAGGGGCGCAGAAAAGCTTTCAAAAGAAAAACCTTTCTGCGCCCCGCACGCTGATTTATCATTACATCTTACACTTTCAGAAGACCGTTTTTCAGTTCATCGTCTACTACGGCCATCATGCCTTCCACTTGAGCAAGTGCCAGCATACGTCCGTGGAACGAATATCCCGCATTGTAGCCTTTATCTTCGTCACCCAACATCGTGCGGCCATGATCGACACGCATCGGCAAGCCCGGCTTTTCGGTTTCAAAAATACGGATCAGATCAATCAGATGGCCCCTGCCCTCCAGGTGTGAACTCTCAATAAAGTTGCCTCCCGGCATAGCGGCTGTACTGCGCAGATGCACAAAATGGGTGCGCTTTGCAAATTTACGCGCCAGTTCACGGGTATCATTGTGCTCGCCCGCGCTCAGCGAACCGGCACAGAAAGTCAAGCCGTTATGAGGGTTATCCACTGCATTCAAGAACCAGGCAATGTCCTCTTCATTGGTCACGATGCGCGGAAGTCCCAGAATTTGGAAAGGAGGATCATCAGGATGCACGCACATATTGACTCCGTACGCTTCGCATACAGGCATAATCGCTGCAAGGAAATAACGCATATTTTCCCGCAGGGCATCACGGTCGATGCCGTCGTATAAAGCCAGCAGGCGCTTGAAGATTGCTACCGGATTCTTGTCGCCTTCTTTTATGTTTCCGTTCACAAATCCCTGCGTCTTGACAATAATCGAATCGATCAGTTCGTCCTTTTCAGCCTCGGTTATCACCTTGTCAAGCTCTGCCACCTTGCCCAGCTCGTCTTCCGTGTAATCGGCCTCTGCACCGGCACGCTGAAGAATCTTTGTATCAAAATAAGCGAAACGCACGCGATCGTAATAAAGCGATGTGCTGCCGTCGGCCCAAGGATGAGCCAGATCCGTACGGACCCAGTCGATAACAGGCATGAAATTGTAACAGACGGTCTTAATGCCGCATTTTCCCAAGTTGGCCAGGCTTACTTTATAGTTCTCGATCAAGTGCTCACGCTCAGGACCGGCATACTTGATCGCTTCACACACCGGAAGACTCTCCACCACCGACCAGCGCAGCCCGTACGATTCAATGTACGATTTCAGGTCGTTGATAGCTTCTTCCGTCCAAATCTCACCGTTCGGCACATCATGCAAGGCAGTAACAATCCCCTCCACTCCTATCTGACGGAGCATCGGAAGGGTTATCTTATCCTTCTTGCCGAACCAACGCCATGTTTTTTCCATCATAACTAAATTCCTTTTATATTATATAATGCTTTGAATCAATTGTCAGCCGGCAGCGGGATTCTTCCTCCACCGAACAATGGCGGCCTTCTTCTTACTGCTGCACGGGCGATACAAAAGTAATGGGTTTTTGCAGCAAAACAAAATCGAAATAAGAAAATCTCTTGCATGAAGACAACCAGCAATATCTGCGCTCCAAAATGTGACAATTCCGGCGGAAAACTTCACCGGAAAATTCAAATGCCTCCAAATATATGCCCATAAAAAAGAATATTCAAACCGAATGTTGTATCTTTGAACATCAATCATCCGACTTTATGAATACTGACAACTTAAAACTGCTTTATCAGAAATACACGGGAAAGTTTCCCGAAACAGCAGAGCCGCTGCCCGGTGCCGGATCAAACCGGAAATACTACCGGCTGAAAGGCTCTTTCCAATGCATCGGCGTTTGCGGCACCTCACCGGAAGAAAATGCGGCATTCATCTACATGTCAGAGCATTTCAAGAAGAAAGGCCTTCCCGTACCTGAAGTTTATGCCGTTTCTGACGACAGGCTCCATTACCTGCAGGAAGACCTGGGAGATACTTTGCTGTTTCAGCTCATACAGCAGGCGCAGCACAGACAAAACGCAGACACAGGCCTGATGAATCTGCTTGAAAAAACCATCCGCCTGCTTCCGGAGTTTCAGTTCAAGGGAGGAGCGGATATGGATTTCAGCAAATGTTACCCTCCCGTATCATTCAGCCGGCGCAGCATTCTGTGGGATCTGAACTATTTCAAATATTGCTTTCTGAAGACAACAAGGCTGGAGTTTGAAGAAAACGCACTCGAAGATGACTTCGAAAGCATGTGCGGCATATTGCTGAAAGCGGCTTCCGAACCGACGTTCATGTATCGGGACTTTCAGAGCCGGAATGTGATGATAAAGGACGGAGAACCCTGCTTCATCGATTTCCAAGGAGGAAGAAAAGGGCCTTTCTACTATGATGTGGCTTCCTTTCTGTGGCAGGCAAAAGCAAACTTTCCAAACAGTGTCCGGCAGCATCTGACAAATGAGTATCTGGACGCACTTCAAATTTACAAGCCCATAGGAAAAGATGAGTTTGCATCCTGCCTGCGCCATTTCGTCCTGTTCCGCACGCTGCAAGTGCTGGGAACCTATGGCTTCAGAGGCCATTTCGAACAAAAGGCACATTTCATAGAAAGTGTCCCTTTTGCCGTCGAGAACTTACGGCAACTGCTGGAAGAGGGATTCGCCGAATATCCATACCTCTGTGACACACTCCGCAGAATGGTGGAGCTTCCCCAATTCTGTTACGAACGAAACAAAAAGAAACTGACCGTCACCGTAATGAGCTTTTCCTATAAGAAAGGAATACCCGAAGACACAAGCGGAAACGGAGGAGGATATGTTTTCGACTGCCGGGCGATACACAATCCCGGACGTTACGAACAATACAAGCAGCTGACCGGACTTGACGAGCCAGTCATCCGTTTTCTGGAAGATGACGGAGAGATCACTGCCTTTCTTGCCCATGCAGACGCATTGACAGAGGCACACGTAAAGCGTTTTATCGAGCGGGGATTCACCCACTTGTCGGTCTGCTTCGGATGCACGGGAGGGCAGCACCGCTCAGTCTATTCCGCACAGCACGTGGCAGAACATCTATACCAGAAATTCAACGTCAACGTCCGTGTTATCCACAGAGAACAGCACATTGAACAATTCTTCGAATCAAAATAAGTCTTATGAAAGCCATGATATTTGCAGCCGGACTTGGAACCCGGCTCAAACCGCTCACTGATCATACGCCGAAGGCACTGGTCAAGGTCAACGGACATCCAATGCTCGAACATATCATCCTGAAGCTGAAAGCATCCGGATTTACGGAAATAGTGGTCAACATCTATCACTTTGGGGAGCAGATCATCGACTTCCTCCAAGCCAACGGAAACTTCGGACTGAACATTCATATCAGCGACGAACGCGACCAGCTGCTTGATACAGGAGGAGGTATCAGAAAAGCGTCTGCCTTTTTTCAGGGAAACGAGCCTTTTCTCGTACACAATGTAGACATTCTGTCAAATACAGACTTAAGGAATCTTTATCTGCACCATCTGAAAGAAGGATCCGACGCAACATTGCTCGTAAGCCAACGCGCAACAAGCCGTTACCTGCTGTTTGACGGGAACAACGTCTTGAAAGGATGGATCAACAAGCAAACAGGAGAAACAAAGCCCGAAGGGTTCGTATGCACACCCGGACTATACAAAGCATATGCCTTCAGCGGCATACACGTGCTTTCGCCTTCCATTTACCGCTACATGAACGAACAATGGAAAGGAAAGTTTTCGATTATGGATTTCTATCTGCAAAACTGCCAGCATGCGACGCTGAAAGGATTTTTCGACAAAGACCTCCGGCTGATTGACATCGGAAAGCCCGAAACATTGGCTCAGGCTGAACAATTCATCAATACCATGTAACGGCACTTCCCGTATTGCTTCGCTGGTCCCACTTCAGAGCGTCAGTCAGCATACTTGAATTGGCTCTGATTGAGAAGTTGTACGAAGTGAACGGACCGAACACCAGACCGCAGCTCATGTTGAAGCAGTGCAGGTCGCGCGTAATATTGAGCGTCGTCATTGACATTTCTTTCGATGTAAAGTCATAACCCGTAGAATACGTCATGTTCCAGCGGCTTCCTATCTTGAAGTTACCCGATACGTTGAGCGAATGCGTCAGCGAATAGGGATAACGCATCTTCTTGATGTTGATTTTCTTCGTGCGGTCTTCACGGATACTGTAACTGTAACTCAGACTGATGCTCCAGGGGAATTTGAACGCCAGATAACCGTCCGAGTCGATTGTTGCCGCTTCTGTCTTGCGCATGTTCGACTTGTTGTCGGTTTCTTCCGTTGCTTCCTCATCGCTCTCTTCATCCACATTGTCCTCTTCCTTTCCCTCTTTCTCCTTATCTTCCTTTTTCCCGAAGAGTTTCTTGAACGTATCGTTGTTCAGCGTATAAGAGAACGAACCGCTATATCCCTGGAAACGGCCGAACCTACCGTATGACCACTCCGTACGGTCGCCCACAACAACATTCCCGTTTTCATCAAACTCATACGCATAAGTGGCGAACGAGGCGTTCATGTTAAAGGTATAGCTTTTGGTGAGCTTCAGACGAAGATTCATGCTCAGGTCGCTCCAGCGCTTGTTGGCTACATCGTATGACAGCGAAGCCCCCAACTGGTCGATCAGGCTGACCTTCTTGTATCCCGTGGAATCCTTGTCGGACCGGAACTTCATTTCAATGTTGTTGTCAACCGAAAAGCTGATGTTTTGTGACATGCCTTTTCCCGGATAGCTGTAGACGGCTCCTTCGTAAGGCGAATACTCTACCGTCTGCACCTCGCCGTTTTCATCGGTATAGGTGTAAGTGTCATAATAACCGTACTTTTTCTTTCCGAAATCCGGCGTATAAGTATAGCTGACAGTCGGCGTAAAGACATGGCGTATCTGAATTTCCTTGCTCTTCATGAACAACGGCTTGTACATACCATACAGCTTGGTGTTCATCTGCAACGAAAGGTTATAGTCCCACACACGGTTGAAGCCGTTAATGGTATCCCTGCGCGCATGATCCCTTGAGTTCGGGTTGGGATCGTAGCTCTGCTTTACTTTCCGCAGATACCAACGCTCCGTATAGTTGAACGAAGGCACAATGTTGATATACTTAAACAGGTTGAATGTTGCGGAAATCGGGATGCGGTGCTGCATACCGTTGTCCCACTGGGTGAGCGGAGTCTTGAACAGCAGATTGTCTTTCGTGCTGATGCTGTTCGTCATGCTACCAGTATATTGCAGAGAAATCTTCTCATACCATTTTTCATCTCCGACCGACTTCTTCCGCTTGAACGGGTAGATACGGTTCAAAGAAATGTTCACGTCCGGCAATGTCATGTTGATGGACGAGTCACGGGTGTTTTGCGTAATGTTGAATGTTCCCGATATGCTCAATCCGATTTCGGAGAAGGTACGCGAATAACTCACACTCGAAGCCTTTGTGTTCTGCGCGTAGACCTGCGGATTATACAAGCTGCTCAGACTTGAACGGTCGTAGCTGCTGGTAGAAAAGTTCACGCTTGCCGAGAACGAACTGTTCGGATTGGCTTTTGCATCCTGCCGATGGCTCCACTGAAGCCTGAAGTCTTTCGACACAGCATAGTCGGGCATGTTCTTTTCACCGGTCTTGGTCACCAGATAGCTGGCATTGAACGAACCGCTGTATTTATAACGCTTGTTATAGTTTGAAGCGACAGAGAGTCCCCACGACCCCTTGGTAAAGATTTCGCCCAACACCTTCAGGTCCATCTTGTCACTGATGGCGAAATAATACCCACCGTCACGCAGATAAAAGCCCCGGTTCATTTCGTCACCGTAAGTCGGCATAATGAACCCCGACGAATAGCTGCTGTTGAACGGGAAAAAGCCGAACGGAACGGCTATCGGCAAAGGCACATCCTCTACGACCAGCTGAGCCGGTCCGAACACCACATTTTTCTTGGGACGCACTTTAGCCATCGAAAGCTTCATGTAGAAATGCGGATGATCGTGATTGTCGCATGTTGTATACTTTCCGTGGCGCATATAGATCTCATCGTCAGCACCCTTCTTTCCCTCTTCCGAGGTCACGTATCCTTCTCCCTGCTGAGTCACGATGTTGTTGATGAATCCCTTTTTCGTCTTGAAGTTATAGCGCATTGTCTTCGACTCGTACGGGGTTTCTCCGTCTTTAAAGACAGGAAGTCCGGTAGCCACGCCCGCCGTATCCTCCACACCGTGCGCATAGACCGTACTGCTGTCCATATTCATGGAGATCACGGCAGAAGTCAGTTCGATATTCTGATAATTCACCTTCCCTTCTCCGTACAGGTGAGCGTATCCCTCCTTTGTAAAGACAATCGAATCGCTCGCCTCATAGATGACAGGCGCATCCAGCGGCTCCTTCTTCTTTGCCGTATCTTCAGCCAAAGAATCAGCAGCCAGCGAATCGAGTGCCAAAGAATCGAGCAACAAGGAATCAGTGCGCACTGAATCCGCCCTCACTTCTTTTCCGGCAGACCTCCGCAGTCTTCTGTTCTTCACGCGCTGGGCCTCGGCGTAAAACGAGCAGAAGAAACCTAGCAGGAACAGGGCTATCAGTAGATATGTTGTTTTTTTCAATGATGTCATTACCGTCTTTTTACACGATGCGCGGTGCAAAAGTAAACAATATCTGCCAAATAAACTTCATCGCTTCTGTTTTTAAAGTATTTTTAGTACACCGCATCAGCCTATAGAAAAAGTTTGCACCACCTGTCGAAACGCTCCACACCGTCCTCGCCGTACTTCGCAATGCTTTTGCGAGCTTTCTCAACCGTTTTTTCCCGGTCGAGATGGGTCTTGGAATAAAACTTGTCGGCAAAGCACACCAACTGTTCTTCCAGCGAAACCGGCACCATCTCCCGATGAGGCAGAGGCAGCTTCTGTTCGTCCATCGCTTCCAGCGTGATGCCGGCACCTGTGTGGCGTTCGCATACCAGCGCGTGGCGAGGATACCCCTCCTCACGCATCAAATCGGCTCCCAAATATCCGTGACAGATATAAGGATAGGAGCCGAAGCAATAAATGTCACTGGCGTCCGTCTTGAAAATGCCAATATCATGCAGCAAGGCAGCTTCCTCTACAAACTGCAGGTCAAGCTTCAGCTCGGGATGTTTTTCCGCCATAGCCAGAGCCTTGTCGGCCACCGAACGGCTATGCACCAGCAGGATGTGTTTCAGCTCATTGTTTTCCGGATAATATTTGTCAATCAGCGCCAATGGATTCATGATGATTCAGTTTTTATTCTTATCTTTGTTAATGTACACAAAGCTACAAAAATTCCATGAGTAATCCGAAAAGAATCTGCACAATTCTAGCATTAGGCATTCTCCTGCTCCCGTCAGCGCTGACCGCCCAAATCCGCACAGGAGCGGAACAGCTGGAAACGCTCGTCCGGCTTGTCGGCAACAAGCGCGTCACCTTAACGGTCAACCACACCAGCCTTTGCGGCAAAGTCCACCTGGCCGACACGCTGATCCGGCAGGGCATAAACATCGTACAGCTTTTCGCTCCGGAACACGGCATACGAGGAAAGGCCGATGCCGGAGAAACCATCCGCGACGGAAAAGACACCCGGACGGGCATTCCCGTCGTTTCGCTCTACGGAAAGAACAAGAAGCCGCAACCCGACCAGCTGAGCAAGACCGATGCAGTGGTATTCGACTTGCAGGACGTTGGCGCACGCTTCTTCACATACATCAGCACCCTTTACTATGTGATGCAAGCCTGTGCGGAAAACGGAAAGGAGGTCATCGTGCTCGACCGCCCGAATCCCTGCGACTGTGTGGACGGCCCTGTGCTGGACATGAAATACAGAAGCTTTGTCGGAATGCTTCCCATCCCCCTGCTCCACGGATGCACGACGGGCGAACTTGCCCGGATGATCAACGGAGAAGGCTGGCTGGGACAAGGAAAGCAATGCCGGCTCACTGTCATCCCCGTTGAAGGATGGAAGCACGGGCAGCCCTATTCTCTTCCGGTCAAGCCGTCGCCCAACCTTCCGAACGACCTGTCTGTCGCGCTCTACCCGTCGCTCTGCCCGTTCGAAGGCACGTCGGTAAGCGTAGGGAGAGGAACACTGTTCCCCTTTCAAGTCATCGGAAGCCCTTGCCTGGACAAATGCGAAGACAAGACGCTGGACTTCACATTCACGCCCCGTCCGCTGCCCGGATTCGACAAGAATCCGCTCCACAAAGGACAAACATGCAGGGGAACAGACTTACGGAAAACCGCTCCGCCGAAAGGTCTTACGCTGCAATATGTATTGCAGATGTATCATCTGTACCAAAAAGCCGGCTGTGGCAGCAAGTTCTTCTCCCGTCCCCACTGGTTCGACCTGCTGATGGCTACAGACCAGGTGCGCCGGGACATCATCCAAGGAAAAACAGAGGATGAAATCCGCCAAGCCTGGCAAGAAAAGCTCGAAGCGTACAAGGAGATGAGGAAAAAATACCTGCTTTACGAAGAAGGATCAAACGCTCTTTAAGTTTATCTTCAGCCTGAAGACATGTATCTTCAGGCTAAAGACATGTATCTCCAGACTGAAGATTTACATCTCTAGCCTGAAGATACAGATTTTTCTGCGGGAAGCAAGGATTGGTGCACCGGCACAGAGCCTTCTTCAAGCCATCATTTTACATAGGCGTTATACACATCTTTAAAATACCTCTTCGAAAGGTTTCCCTTTACTCCCGCCTTACGGTAATAGAACATTCCTTTATAGAACTTATCGTAATTGAACATTCCGGAAGGGCTGAAAGGATAGCTATGCAGACTGCCGTCGCTTTGAATATAGACATAGTCCTTTGCCGAAGGACTTGCCTGAAGATCGATGAAATGCTTGCCAAAAATGTCAGCCGGAGATGCCGTCCTGTACAAACGTTTCCTGCGGCTCTCCTGCGACCTCAGAACCCACTTGCTGCTGTCCCTGTATTTGCAGGTAAACGGGAACAGACAGCGTACAGGCGTTTCTCCTACCTTTGCCGGCTCCCAACACATCTTGCTGATGGCATCCGCCACAACGCTGTCCGCACGGATGCCTTCTGGTGCGAAATCAGGCAGACGGGTGAATCCGATACTGCTTGCCGTACCGTCCTTTTCCACCACAAAGCTTCCGGAAACGGAGTACTCCACATTTACCCCTCTCTGCTTCAGCATTTCATCCAACGCACGGAGTGCATCCTTATGAAAGCTCTCTCCCGACAGATAAACCGGATTCCTGTCCGGATTGTACACGATTCCGCCATAATCTTCCGGCATGGCTGCATCCCGCCTATACACGCCGCCTTCATAAGCCTGACACAACAGCCTTCCTCCACTGCCCGGACGGAACACCATTCTGTCCCGCATCACCACATCAACAGTCCGATACCGGTCTGCCGTCGCAGGCTTCCATTTCGGAGATTTTCTCGCTGCACGCTCCAGTCCGCTGCCGAGCCACTCCTCCTTACAGCGGAGCACAGCAAAGTCTTTCACTTTTCCTTCCGACGTAACTGTATATTGCACGGTTACCGTGTCGGCAATGCTGCCTGAAAAAGATCCCGGAACCCGAATCCTGCCGCAAAGCCACTCCATATAGGCCTCACGCCCATCGAAATAAGAAGACCGTATCCCTTTCGCACGGAAAACCGGAGGAGTATGCAGAGAAACCCGCATCATCTTTCCCCGTCTGCCTTCCGGGATATACTGATAAAAGTCGACCCTTACATAACGGTAAGCTTCCTCCATTCCTTGGGAAACGCCGGTGCAA
The DNA here is from genome assembly GCF_024733745.1 of Bacteroides sp. ET225. Classification (NCBI taxonomy): domain Bacteria; kingdom Pseudomonadati; phylum Bacteroidota; class Bacteroidia; order Bacteroidales; family Bacteroidaceae; genus Bacteroides; species Bacteroides sp. ET225. The sequence continues at coordinate 30,796 of NZ_JANRHN010000013.1, forward strand.
CGCGGAGCATTTGCAACAACCCGCTCTATCTCCTGTTCATAAGCAGGATGGAGCGTATTAAGACGACTGGCGAGAAAAGCCTTTCCGTCCCACGAAACGCTGAGGCACATCTGTTCTTCTCCTGCCATTCCAAACGAATAGGCTTCTTCCGGAAAACGGATATGCTCCAGCACCCATTCAGACACCTTATCCAGATTCCACGCTTTTTCTGCACCACCGGAACGGCTATAAGCACCGGAACAAATTGAAAGAAACAAAAGAAAAAGAAACCGCCTGAAACAATAGCTGCCCATATCTCCTGCGTATTTGATTATCCGACTATCCCCAGGCTGAATATCCGAACGATATCGCCTTTCTTGTAAAGTTAGGAGAAAAATTCAGAACGGTCAAGAACTCCTTTCTTTTCTATCTGACATTTTAACACAAAATAAACAAAAAAAATGCATTAAGACATCGAGCCGCAACATATGCCAGTCCGCAACCAAACGTATCCCGCTTTTTCCCTTCTTACAGGACACCGCATCTTAAGAACGCAAGGAGCACCCTTCCTGCCCAGACGCACACCAGTCCAAGCCTTACTTATAATACATCATTCCGTCTTTGAAAGTCAGCGTATGCAGATCCGGCGAATTGATCGGACCGCTGTTTATATCCAGATACTCCAACGTATTGGACTGCAAAGTAAAAACGGTTTCATACCCGTCGCTCTTTATGTCATTCACATAAAAAGGCTTGTTGAACACAAAACCTCCATGCCCTTTCTTCAAGACGAATACAGTGAGATAAGGGGGCTGACTCATTATATAAATGCCCATGAAAACCAAGGCTATCGTATCATCATCCAAGTTCACCTTATAATAGAAAGACGTCTTTCCGGGACCTTGAGTTTCGTTGTCAATACATTCCCACCCCAAATCATTGGTCATGGAAAAGACTCTTCTTCCGCCTCGCCTTATTTCGACCACATGAATGTCCCCGGGATCATTTTTCCAGTTCCTGAATTTCATGCAGTTCACAACATACCGCCTTCCGGAACGGTCAAGCTCAAACGTTTTCTGCTTCAGGATATAGGGAGTCACATTGTCATACTTGGCAAAGCGAAACCCCTCCACAAACTTGGCTTTGGTCACGAACAAACCGTCCTCGGTTTCTGAAAAAACAGGCTCTTGCCCATAAGCCCTTATGGAAAGCAACAGAACGAACAGCAGAATCAACTTCGTTTTCATATATCCCCAATAAAAAAGGTTTGCAACGAAAGAAGAACCAATATTCCCCGCTGCAAACCAACTCTATATATTCATATCCTTATCTTTTCTTCATCCGCTGCATCATCCCGGCCACTTTTCCGCCTGTCACCATCTTCATCATCTTGCGTGTCTGGTCGAACTGCTTCAAAAGACGGTTCACATCCTGAATGCTCGTACCGCTTCCTTTGGCAATACGGGTACGGCGTGAACTGTTCAGGATTTCGGGATGAGTACGTTCTTCGGGAGTCATCGAATAGATAATGGCTTCGATACTCTTGAACGCGTTATCGTCGATATCAATATCCTTGATGGCCTTGCCCACACCCGGAATCATGGAAGCCAGCTCCTTCAGGTTACCCATCTTCTTGATCTGGTGAATCTGGCTGAGAAAATCGTTGAAGTCAAACTGATTCTTCTGAATTTTCTTCTGAAGACGTTTGGCCTCCGCCTCGTCATACTGCTCCTGCGCACGTTCAACCAGCGACACGATATCGCCCATGCCGAGAATACGGTCGGCCATACGTGCAGGATGGAACACGTCGATTGCTTCCAGCTTTTCGCCCGTACCGATAAACATGATCGGCTTGCTGACCACCGTGCGGATGGAAAGAGCCGCACCGCCACGGGTATCACCGTCGAGCTTGGTCAATACCACACCCGTAAAGTCAAGCCGCTCGTTGAACTCACGCGCGGTATTCACGGCATCCTGACCGGTCATCGAGTCAACGACAAACAAAGTAGCATCCGGATTGACAGCATCCTTGATGGCAGCTATTTCGTTCATCATCTGCTCGTCCACCGCCAGACGTCCCGCCGTATCGACAATCACCAGATCGTATCCCTTGGCCTTTGCTTCCTGAATGGCATTCAGTGCAATCTTTACCGGATCCTTGCTTTCCAGTTCGCTGTATACGGGAACTTCGATCTGCTCACCCAACACCTTCAGCTGTTCGATAGCTGCCGGACGGTATACGTCGCAGGCAACCAGCAAAGGCTTGCGGTTCTTTTTCGTTTTCAGCATGCGGGCCAGCTTTCCGGAGAAAGTCGTTTTACCCGAACCTTGCAGACCCGACATCAGAACCACTGCCGGACGGCCTTTCAGCTCCAGTTCGGCCGTATCGCCTCCCATCAGGCGGGCCAGTTCATCATGCACTATCTTTACCATCAGTTGGCTGGGCTTCACAGCCGTCAGCACATTCTGTCCCAACGCTTTCTCTTTCACCGTATCGGTGAAGTTCTTTGCAACCTTATAATTCACATCGGCGTCAAGCAGGGCGCGACGCACATCCTTCAGGGTCTCCGCCACATTGATTTCGGTGATCTTGCCTTCACCCTTCAATATCTTGAACGACCGTTCCAGTCTTTCGCTTAAATTGTCGAACATAATTATATTGTATTGTTTTAATTGTCCTATCAAACGCAGAGCGCAAAATTACAAAAAAATCGGAACGCTCAAATCTTTTTGTTCTGCCATTTCGCTTTTTTCAAGTAAATCAGGCTGATAGTCAGCATCAGAGAATAATAAACCAGCTCGGTAGTAAAGCAAATGCTGACCGGCGCCTGCACCACCATACCGACAACAACAATGTATACGGCATAGAACACCAGGACAAACACCTCCAGATAAAGCGCAGCCTGCGTATTCCCCGTTCCGGAAATGCCGTTGAAATAAATGTTCGCCACCGAAGCGATCAGCATCGCCGCACACACCACATAGAGCGATGACACAGACTCTTCCAGCAATGCCGCCTCATTGGTATAGACCGACAAGATGGCGTGAGGAAAGAGGGCGCAAAGGCCCGCGCAGATTATCATTATCAGAAACGACATCCGGGCTATCTTGCCCAGCAGCGACATGACATGGTCTACGCCGCCCGCTCCGATAAGATTGCTCACCAGCGTATTGGCGGTGGTAGACAAGGATTGGGCGGGTATAAGAAGCACCACATATACGCTCCGGACAATATTGGCGACGGCAAGCTGGCGCTGGCCCAGACGCTCCAACGCAATAAAGAACACAAACCAGATTCCCATCGAGAAAAAATACTGCACCATCGTAAAGCATGAGATATGAAGGATGCGCAGCACCATCCCTCCGTCGAAACGAGGAATACGGCCCAGACCATATTTCCGGTGATCTACCTTGACATACGTATAAACAAGGTAGAATACCAGCGACGAAGCCTCCGAGATGACAGAAGCCAGCGCCGCGCCACGGACTCCCATTTCGGGCATTCCCAGGCGTCCGAACACCAGCGCATAATTGAATACCAGGTTGACCAGCGCCATCACTACCGCACTCATGGTAAGCACCTTTGTCTGCGTAATGCCAATGTAAAGGGCGCGGAACATCACGTTGAGGAAAGCGAAGAGAAACCCCCACATGCGCCACACATAAAACTCGCAGGTAGCTTCGAATATGGCATCGGAAGACACGATCAGACGGATAAGCGGTTCGGCTATAAAATACATCAGTCCCAGCAGCACAACCGCCATAATCAGGCTGAAAGCGGACCCTTGCCACATGATAGGCCCCACAGCCCGGTAGTTTCCCTCACCGTTGCGGCGCGCAATCAATATCTGCGAACCCACACTGAATCCGAACGCCACGGTATAAAAACAGATATAGAGCAGCCCTCCCATGGCGGCAGCACCCAATGCAACTTCGCTTACGTGCCCCAAAAAGGCCGTATCGGTCACATTAATCACATTCTGCGCAATCAGCCCCAGGAAAATCGGGTACGTTACATGCCAGATTTCTTTATTCGAATATGTCGTCATAAGAACAGATGAAAATTTAACGGATAAAAATACATGCAAAGGTACACATTTTATTCCGCTCCACAAAATGCCCCTTTCATGCGCCCGTCATGCCTTCACTATCCGTTTGCCACCTTCCATCCTTCGATTCCCCGAATCTCGTTGCTGAAGTTCACACCTATCTTATATACTTTCCGCGGGTCGGAAGCGAAAGGAAGGGCATAATTCTTCTCTTCTATCTGGCGGAGGGCCTCATCCGATGTGCCCTCAAGTTTGAACTCCATCACGTAGATGTACTTCTCGGTCTGAAGGACAAGGTCAACGCGGCCTTGGGAGGTATGGTACTCCACCTGCGTATAGAAGCCCATCAGCTTGAACACAATGAACAGCACGTTCTGATAATGAAGCTCCAGCTCGCGGGCAAGTTCGTAAGGCGTATCAGCGAAGAAGCTCTGAAGACGCTTCATGAAACCGTCTACATTGCCGCCTCGGACATCCTGCACAAAGTTCATCACTTCGAAGGCTGAGTTTCCCGAATCCAAATGTGCATAACAGGGAAGAAGGAACTTCGTGAATCCTTCCTCCACTTCCTTGTTAGGGAAGCCAAGCTCATACACCCGGAACTCCGGATTGTATCCTTTAATGGTAAGATAGCCGCTCTGATAAAGATAGGGCACGGGGTTGTTGCCCATCGAGTCAATGCCCATAAGCGAATCGGACATCGCGACTTCGTCTGTCAGACGGTGAAGGTTGTAACGGCTCTTCTTCAACAGTTCGACCAGAAACGTAGGCGTACCCGTTTCAAACCAGTAGCTGCCGAAATCCCGGCGCTTCAACGTATTCAGCACACTGAAAGGATTATAGATATCCATGCCGTTCCGGGTAAAATGGTAGCCGTCATACCACTCCTTCAATTTATGATAGGCAGCTTCCTGACTTATGCCGCCAGACTCCGCCAAAGCCACAACATCCCCTGCAAGCTCCGAATGCAGTTCATCTTCCGTTATGCCACAAACACTTTCGTATACGCGGGACATGGAAATGTCTTCCAAATTGTTCAGATCGCTGAACACGCTCACCTTGCTGAACTTCGTCACGCCTGTAAGCAGAGCGAAACGGATATAGCGGTCGCAGCTTTTCAGCACGCCGTAAAAGGCCTTGAGCGTGTTCCGGTAATCAGTCTGCAGGGAATCGTTGCCTATGGACTGGAGAAGAGGCTTGTCGTATTCGTCAACCAGTATCACCGCGTTGTGCCCAGTCTTCTCGGCCGCGCGCTGCACCACCCCCTGAAAGCGCAGGGAAAGCGAGGTTTCAGCCTCTTCCCGGCCGTATTCCTTCTCCCATTTGGTCAGAGCTGCGTTCAAGATGTCGGCCAGACTTTGGGGCGTTTCGTATTTCTGCGAGTTCAGGTCGAGGTGAAACACCGGATATTCCGTCCATTCCCGTTCCAGACGCTCCATGGCAAGTCCGGCAAACAGCCCTTTTTTCCCCAGGAAGTAAGCCTCGAGCGTAGACACAAGCAGGCTCTTGCCGAACCGACGCGGGCGGCTCAGGAAATAGTGCTTTCCGGTTGTCGCCAAACGGTACACCAGGGAAGTCTTGTCCACATAAACATATCCGTCCTCACGGATTCTTTCGAAACTCTGTATGCCTATCGGATAAAGTCTGCTCATAACGCTGCTTGTTTGATGATTCACTTACAAAGATACGTTTTTTTCTTTGATTCTGATCCCCGAAACAGGAAAAAGACAAAAAGTCAGCGTCTTGCAGAATATACGGACAAAAAGCAAGCGATACGGGCTTTTCAAAAACCGTCACTACCGGAAAAAACGGGCAATCCGGGGTGAAATTGCAACAGATGCCAAACAGAAGCCCCATCCAGAAGCCTTTTAAAGAGGGTGCCGATCGGAAAAACCGTGAAAAACAAGCCGTCATTCCACATAAAACAACGGGACATCCTGCACAAAATGACCTGTCAGACCGAACAAGACACCGGGACATTTTCTGAAACCTTCCGCAGAACGGCAAAAAGAAGTGCCGTCTGATGCCATTTCCCTACAGATAAAGCATCTAGAGCCTCGCCCTTCCACTGGCAAAAGGAAAGGAAATCAGAGGAGAACTCGTCCACAAAGACAGCCCATTCTGTCCGGCGAGCCGTCAACCTGCGCAGAAAAGCCCCATCCACCGACACAATGAAATCCGCCCGGTCATCGCCCATCCGTTTTTTCCAACCTTCCGGCCGCCAGCCCTCAAACAACGGAATCTCAGCAAGCGGAAATGACATTCTGACAATCTGAAAAAGGCGCGGAACACCCCGTTTTAAAACAAAATAACAAACGCAGACAAAATAAGCCCGCATCATTCCGCTTCATAAAAATTTTTTCTTAACTTTGCGGTGCATCAGAAAAAGAAACACTTTAAACAAAAATATTGAGTTATGATGACAATTGACAAATTCAACTTTGCCGGAAAAAAGGCAATCGTCCGTGTAGACTTCAATGTACCCCTGGACGAAAATGGTAAAATCACCGACGACACCCGTATCCGCGGTGCCCTGCCTACCTTGAAAAAAATCCTGGCCGACGGCGGCGCACTGATTATCATGTCACACATGGGCAAGCCCAAAGGTAAAGTCAATGCAAAATATTCTTTGAGCCAGATTGTTGACGCTGTATCAGCAGCTCTGGGCACTCCGGTGAAATTCGCTCCCGACTGCGCCAAAGCTCAAGATGCTGCCGCAGCCCTGAAACCGGGCGAAGTGCTGCTGCTCGAAAACCTGCGCTTCTATCCGGAAGAAGAAGGCAAGCCGGTAGGAATCGAAAAAGAAGATCCGAACTATGAGGCAGCCAAGAAAGAAATGAAAGCCCGCCAGAAAGACTTCGCCAAGACTCTGGCTTCTTACGCTGACTGCTACGTGATGGACGCATTCGGTACAGCTCACCGCAAACATGCTTCTACAGCTGTCATCGCCGACTATTTTGACGCTGACCACAAGATGCTGGGCTATCTGATGGAAAAAGAAGTGAAAGCCGTTGACAACGTGCTGAAAGACATCAAGCGCCCCTTCACTGCAATCATGGGAGGCTCTAAGGTTTCTACCAAAATCGGCATCATCGAAAACCTGATGGACAAGGTAGACAACCTGATTCTCTGCGGCGGCATGGCGTTCACCTTCGCAAAGGCACAGGGCGGACACATCGGCAACTCGCTGGTAGAAGACGACAAACTGCAGCTTGCGCTTGACATCATCGCCAAAGCCAAGGAAAAAGGCGTCAACCTGGTATTGGGATGCGACTGCATCGCAGCCGACAAATTCGCAAACGATGCCAACACACAGGTATGCGACGATGACAACATTCCCGACGGATGGATGGGTCTGGACGCAGGTCCCAAAACACGCGAAGCATTCAAAAATGCCATCAAGGACGCAAAAACCATCCTGTGGAACGGTCCTGCCGGCGTATTTGAGTTCGACAACTTCACAGGCGGCTCAAAAGCCATTGCAGAAGCAATCGCAGAGGCTACCAAGAACGGTGCATTCTCACTGATCGGCGGAGGCGACTCTGTAGCATGTATCAACAAGTTCGGCATGGCCGACCAAGTTTCTTACATCTCAACCGGAGGCGGCGCCCTTCTGGAAGCTATCGAAGGCAAAGTTCTGCCGGGCGTAGCTGCTATCCGCGGCGAAGAATAATCATTCTCACTCTATAAGGAAGCCGCTTCAAGCTTTTGAGGCGGCTTTTTTTATGTGCTTTCCGAAAAAGAAGAAGAAGTCTTTTGACAAGCCATTATTTTTTCGGAACTTTGTGTTCAATAAAAAAACAAGTCATGCCCAAACTATTATTCCTGCTCTTTTTGCTGGCAATGAATCCATTCCGCATACAAGCCCAAATTTTCCAATACATCACAATGGAAGACGGACTGAGCAGCAGACGTGTCTTTTCTATCCGGCAAGACGAACAGGGCTATACCTGGATACTCACGCACAAGGGCATCGACAGGTACGACGGAAAAAGATTCACTTTCTACCCTCTTCTGAAAGAGGGGATTCCAGTTTATGCCTACCCCAACCAGAACATGCTGCGCACGGGTACCGACAAGACGCTGTGGGAGATAGGAGAAGACGGAACAGCCTTCCGCTACAACGAGCTGAAGGATTCGTTCAAGCTGGCATTCGACTTGAAAAAGAGTTATCCGGAAACCGGAAACAGCCCCGTAAGCACAACCCATTTCGACGATGACGGAAAAATATGGTTCTGCACCGGGCAAAAGCAGTTTGTCTACCAAACGACAGACGGGAAAAGCTATCCCGTAGAAAACTCCATACCCGAAAGCATTGTCAGCATCACTCAGGCCGGACCGAACCGCTACTTCATGGCTTCGGAACGGAACCTCTATGCTGCCAGACTTGCAGGAAACCGGCTGGAGGGCATCGAAAAGATACAAATAGCCGGAATCAACTACTTCGACTTCATCTACTGCCACAAGGCAAGCGGATGCCTTGTCATCAATTCGCTGCTGAAAAAAAGCATTCTGTACAATCTCCAGGACAAGAGCACGGAAGATTTAAGCAACCTGCTGAAGGACATCAACATAAACAACATCATCCCGGACAGGAACAACCCGAACGAACTGCTGATGGCCACAGACGGAGGGGGCGTGGTGCGCCTGAACATCACGGAAAAAAAGATATCGCAATTCCTTCAGGAGGAACGCACGAGCCTCAACAAAATGAACGGAAATATCGTGAAGGATATTTTCATGGACAGATCAAACCGGATATGGACCGCCGTCTATCCGATAGGAATCACCGTCTACTCAAAAAAGTATCCCTCTTACACATGGTTCACACACACTACCGATTCTGACAACTCGCTCTCAAACAACTGCGTGAACAATATCATGGAAGACAAGGACGGGGATATCTGGTTCGCCACAAACAACGGAATAAGCTGCTTTCTGAACAGCCGGAAGAAATGGGTCACCTACTGCACGGCCGAAAAGCAGCCCCAATACAAAAACCATATCTTCACCTCTCTATGCGAAATACCGTCCGGCGAGATTCTGGCCGGAGGATATATGAGCGGAATCTATGTCATCAACAAGAGAACAGGCGAGGCCATCCTTTACCAGCAGAGCAAAAACAGCAAAGGGGACGAAACTCCCGACAAATATATCCGAAGCATACTGCGCGATCCGGACAACACAATCTGGACGGGAGGATTCTATAGCCTGAAAAGCTACAACGCAAAAAGCGGAAAGAAGCAAGAATATACAACGCCCTATCCCATCACCCACCTGGCAGCGTGTGACACCAGCCGGCTATGGATCGGAACAACAAACGGAGTCTATGTGCTGGACCGAAAGAAGCAGTCGATATATCCTTTTGAAACGGCTGAAAACTTCGGAATGATAAACATGGTCTACACGACCAAAGAGAAAACATTCGTAGGAACATACGAAAACGGCCTGATTGTAATAGACAACGCAACCTCACGGTTTGTCCGCTACCACTCGGGAAACAGCGGCCTGAGAACGAACAATATCTACAGCATCGCTCCGGGACGCAAAGGGACGCTTATGCTCGGAACTGAAAACGGCATCAGCATCTACGACATCAAAAACAGACATTTTTCAAACTGGACCAAAGAGCAGGGGCTGATGACGGCAAACTTCAATCCCAACGCAATCGTCCATACGCAGAAGGGAAATGTCATACTGGGAAGCGACAAGGGGTTTGTCATGGTCGCCGACTCCATCAAGCTTCCGTCCGAAATCAAGAACCGGATGGTTCTGTCGGACTTGAACATCATGTACCGGGCTGTACACCCGCTGGAGAAAAATTCGCCCCTGACCCAGATACTGGACGAAACCAGCCGCATAGACCTGAAGTACAACCAGAATACCTTCTCGCTCAACGTGTCGTCGATCAATTACGATACGCAAGAAAGCATCTACTACAGCTGGAAACTGGAAGGCTTCTACGACAGCTGGTCCGCACCGACTAAAAGCGGACTGATCCGCTATACCAACCTGTCGCCGGGAAATTACCGGCTCAAGATCCGCGCCGTTTTTCTCGACAACCAGAAAATCATCGGGGAACGACAGCTGCAGATAATCGTTGAACGCCCGTTCTGGCTGACATTCTGGGCTTTTATCATTTATGCATGCATCCTCATAATCGCCATGTATGCAGTGATGAAGTATCTTAACATCAGACGTGAAAGAAAGATATCGGAAGACAAAATCACGTTCTTCACACAGGCCGCCCACGACATCCGCACTCCGCTTACCTTGATAAAGGCTCCTCTGGACGAAATTCTGGAAAAGGAAGAGCTGAGCGGAAAGGGACTGGAAAACGTACGGCTGGCCATGCAAGGCACAGACACCTTGACCGAACTAGCCGACAACCTGATCAATTTCCAGAAAGAAGAACTTTATACGACAGATATAGTAACTTCAGAATACGATCTGAACCGCTACCTGCAAAACTATATCTATCAGTTCGACAGCTACGCGCGGCAAAAAGAAATAACGCTGAGCTACGAACCGCTTCCTCAAAGCCTGACCGTTGACATTGATACACAGAAGATGGATTCCATATTGCGTAACCTGATTTCAAACGCTTTCAAATATACTTCCAAAGGAGGAAGTGTCACCATTAAGGCGGAAACGGGGAAAAACACATGGACCGTAGCAATCAGTGACACGGGAATCGGCATACCGAAAGAGGATCAGAAGAAGCTCTTCAAATACCTGTTCAGAGGAAACAACGCCGCCAACCAGAGCAAATCCGGAGCAGGAATAGGCCTGCTACTTACATATAAGCTGATAGAAAAGCATGAAGGGAAAATTTCTTTTGAAAGCGCAGAGAATGCAGGCACCACTTTCAAACTGACATTCCCCGTCAGAAGCAAGCATTTCCGCCGCAGGCAACAGCAGGCCGTACAGCAGACCGCAGCACCAGCCTGCGAAAAAGAAAAGAAAGAGCCGACGGAATACCTGCCGGCACAGACTTCTTCCGCCTCAGCAGAAGCTCCCTGCATTCTGGTTGTAGAAGACAATGACTCGCTCCGCCAGTTTATCATGCAGAACCTTTCTGACATTTATCTCACGGAAGGAGCCGGAAACGGAAAGGAAGGCATCGAAAAAGTGCAAGCCCACCAGCCGGATCTGATCATTTCAGACATCATGATGCCTGTAATGGACGGACGGAAAATGTGCCGCATGCTGAAAGACAACATGGAAACCAGCCATATCCCGGTCATCCTCCTGACTGCACTCAGCGGAAACGACCAGATATTGCTGGGACTGGAAACACGGGCCGACCAGTATCTGACCAAACCGTTCGACATCAAGATTCTAAAAGCGACCATACACAACCTTCTGGAGAACAGACGCCTTATACGCCAGCAGTTTCAACAGGCTATAACAGCCCTTCCTTCTGACGGAAGAAGAATCGAACTGCCGAACAGCCTGGACAATGAGTTCATAGAACATGTCACCCGGATTGTGAAGGAGAATCTCGGAAAAGAACTGAACGTCGATATTCTATGCGCTGCAATGAATATGAGCCGCACAAGCTTCTACAACAAAATAAAGGCACTTATCGGAATCGCTCCGGCCGAATTCATCCGGAATATCCGTATGCAGGAAGCAGCCCTGCTGCTGAAGAGCAGACGCTATACCGTGGCCGAAGTGTCGGATAAGATGGGATTTGCAGATCCCAAATATTTTACAGACACGTTCAAGAAATTTTACGGAGTTCCTCCAAGCACGTACATGAAAAATTAAAAAGAACAAGAATAATATGAACTTCTATCTAAAGTCTTTTCTCATCTTCACACGGATCGGACTCTTCACCATCGGCGGGGGATACGCAATGGTGCCGCTGATTGAGGCTGATTTGGTGGATAAGCGGAAATGGATCAGCAAGGAGGACTTCCTTGACCTGATGGCTCTTGCCCAGACTGTACCGGGAATTTTCGCTGTAAATATCGCCATCTTTATCGGCTATAAACTGAAAAAATTCTGGGGCGCTTTCTGGATGGCGGCAGGAACAATCCTCCCCTCGTTTGCCATCATGCTGGGAATCGCGCTGTTTTTTCGCCAGTTCCAGCACATAGAAGCCGTTGAAAACATATTTAAAGGAATCCGCCCGGCGGTGGTTGCACTGATTGCAGCGCCGACATTCAAGATGGCGAAATCTGCACGCATCAACCGCTACAACGTGTGGATCCCCATCGTTTCAGCACTGCTTATATGGCTTCTGGGCTTTTCGCCGATCTATGTTATTATCCTTACCGGCTTAGGAGGATTCTTTTACGGACAATACCAGCACAGACAAAAAAAATAAAGAGGAAAAGAAATGATACTGCTATTTTTCAAGCTGTTCTATACGTTTTTCAAAATCGGCCTCTTCGGATTCGGAGGAGGCTATGCCATGATTTCAATGATTCAAGGAGAAGTTGTCACCCGCTATGGCTGGCTCAGTTCATCCGACTTTACAGACATTATAGCCCTTAGCCAGATGACACCGGGACCGATAGGAATTAACTCAGCAACGTATGTGGGGTATGTGGCTGTTGTCAATGCCGGATATTCACATGCTTTAGGAGTATTGGGGTCAACAATTGCCACAATATCGGTGGTGCTTCCTTCTTTCATCCTCATGGTAGTGATCAGCCGTTTCTTTTTGAAATACCAGAAACATCCCGCAGTTGAGGCTGTATTCTGCGGGCTGCGTCCCGGAGTTGTCGGACTGCTTGCTGCGGCAGCCTTGGTTCTGATGAACGGAGAGAACTTCGGCACAGACACTGCACAAATAATTATCAGCAGCATGCTGTTCATCGTTTCATTTATCGCCTCTTACCGCTATAAAGCGAACCCCATACTGCTGATAATCAGTTGCGGAATCATAGGATATTTCATCTATTGACCATTATAGTCAGTCTTCATCTTTCGGAGCCGGCATCATCGGCTCCGGTATTGAAAAGTCCTTATCAGCAAAAAGAGCAGCAAGCCCGGAAATCTGCTTCAGGCGGAGCAGTTCATCCTTGTCCATACCAATATTCTTCATTATCCAGCTGTCCGACATACCGGCTCTCGTCAATTCCGCCACAATGCTTGTCATAAGCTCTACACTGTGTGTGCCACGGGCACGGTTATGACGGATTGTCGAACCCATACGATGCGACAGATCCTTGTCTATCACAACGACAGGAAGCAAGCCTTTTTCTCTTTTATAAATTCGCTTCGAAGTCAGCATCACGCGGTAACGGTGGAATCCGTCGACAATGATATACTTGTCGTTTTCCTTATCATAATAACAGACACAAGGCATGGTAAAGCCATCCTCCCAAATAGAAAGCTCCAGCAACTTCATCTCTGGAGGAGCCACCACGTTCGGATTATAATCATTCGCACACACCTTTTCAACGGGTACAGCAATCACACTGTATACCGGACTTTTATATTCTTTTACGTCCATATATTCTTATATTGTTGCAATATGTAATTTTTCATTTTCGCATCTTCCTTCGTCATGGCAAATCCCATGTACTTGCATGCATAATCGTTGCGGAGAATACAGAGGCACATCCGCTTATAAGTCGGTATCTCTCGAAACTCCGGAATATCGATGTCATCCAGATACTCCATCATGACAGGATGTTTTGTCGTTTTGTAGTTCGACTTATTGCGCACTTCAATCGGAATGCCCAGATCAACAAGTTTCTGTATGGTTTCGTTGCTCAAACATCCGCCTTTTGTACGCCAGAACTTGATGCTGGTATGCAGCTTCGAGAGGTATCCCCTTTGAGCATCTTCGGGCAAAGTAGACAGCAAGAACTCCATAAAAGACTTCCAGGTATGTCCCTCGGGCAGTTTGATTGAATTGCGTCCCATAGCTCTCGTCCCGCCATATATGCCGGAGAAGTTCACTCCGTTCACGCGTCCGATCATTTTTCCCCACGTGTCTGGGTCAATCACCTTGTATAGCCGCAAGCTCTCAATAGCCTCACAGATAAACGGACTTGCCACCCGTTGGCGTTCAAGATTCACCCCTGCCTGATAATACAAATCATACAGTTTGTTATAATCCCAGCCGAACTTGCCGTTGGCTGTCCATATATCCGTGGTTTTCCAGTCATATATCGGATAAAGGTTGAACACATCGTTCGCTATTTTCGAGCTCCACTGATAATTATGGTAAAGTTGCTGCTTCAAACCTCCATAGATGGTTCTCCAACGGTTATAGCTCTCCTGCGTCCGGATACCGACCAGACATGCAGTTCTGACAGCATCTTTCTGTTCGTGAAGCCACGCTGCAAATTTAAGCTGAAATTCATAATCCCACATGTCCTCCCTGAAAAAGGGAAAATCTTCTGCCGTCAGGACATCCTTTGGCATCTCACGAATCCAAAGCTCCTTTTTTGAAGGATCCCACGGACGCCAGTAGCTCTGATACATGGAAGTACATGTCCTCACCTTGAAAGGCACACAAATGCGATAGACATCCAGAATGTCTTTGTTTGCTTCAAATATCCGGTCTACAAAGTCAATCGTCATTTTATACTGCACCTCATAGTCCATATGAAACACTCCGATCCGCCGTTTCAGATTATGCTTGCGGATGAAATCGATGCATAAGTTCAGCAGAACCCCACTATCCTTTCCACCAGAAAACGAGATATAGATATTGTCAAATTCTTTAAACAAAACGGCCAGCCTCTCTTCTGCCAGTTCATAAACATTTTTCTTCTTCTCCTTCATGCTTTCTCCATTTTCTGATAGAGCCTCCAACTCTTTATCACTTCAAATCCCATATCAGCAAAGTATTGCGCATGCCTAACCATCACAACTGCCTGAAACGTTTTCGAATGATCTTCCAACTTTTTCAGTACAGCCTTCAACAATTGAGGAAACAATTTTTTTTCCAACTTTTCATCCACATAATAATTGTTGATGACAAAATGTTTTCCCCTGATTTCCACAGGCACAAATCCCTGCACCAGCTCTTCCTTAACGGCCACGAACCATACGAATGAGTCGCTCGTCTTAAAAGGATAGTTATTGTTATATTTCAATATTTCGGAATTCATGACCAACGGAGCCACCAGCTGATACAACCGGGGCTCCGTACCTTTCAATAAAACAATCTTTGCCATAAAATGTTATCATAATATTCAGATACAAATATAGTTTTTTTTCAAAAATACAAAATCATGACCGGCAAGAAAGGACATGAAACAAATTTTCGAATGAAGAACAGCAGATTTCCGTGCCATTAGCCTCCAATAGAATCTGATCCGGAGAAATAACTTTCAGGACAGGCAATCCATGAAATTCGGTCTGCTGACCGGGCATCAAACAAAAATAATCATGCCGGTTCAGTGCATTCTGAGTCCAGTGGCGCAAGACCTCGTCGGCGGTTTCAAGAACAATGAACTTCTTTCCCTTCACTTCCGGCGAGAATCCGCCATGCATTAAATCGAAACGGATGTCCGGCTGAAATTCAAAAAGAGAATCCATCCGGTTGGCCAGAATCAGATCTTCCGTGCAACCGCATTCCAAACCATACCGGCCGGTCATGAGCCATAGACGGTCGGCAAGAACAAGAGCCTGCTCCACATCATGCGTAGACATTAAAACCGCCTTTTGCCCTGTCGCAGCAATCCGATGCAGCAACGTCATGATTTCTATCCGGCTTACAACATCGAGAAACGCTGTGGGCTCATCCAGCAAAATCAACGGACATTCTTGAACCAGCGCTTTCGCAATCATCACTTTCTGCCGCTCTCCGTCGGAAAGCTGAGCCATGTATGAATCCGCTTTATGCAGCATGCCTACAGCTTCAAGCGACCGGGAAACAGCTTCTTTATCATGCGTGCTCAAACGGCCGAAAAATCCCGTATGAGGCTGACGCCCGAGCGATACCAAATCATAGACAGACAAGCCGCCCGTCTGCGTCTTATCTGTCAGCACAAGACCTATCAACCGTGAACGTTCCTTGGGATCGTATGCATTGACCGGTTTTCCGAACAATGTCAGACTGCCGGATAGAGGAGGCTGGGCCGCTGCGAGCGTACGCAGCAACGTAGATTTTCCGCTTCCATTCGCTCCCAACAAACAGGTGAACTCTCCGCAACAGAGGCGGAAATTCAAATCACGGTGCACCGTCTGGCCCTGCTTGCCTGCATATCCTATGGCAAGCTTATTCCCTTCCACTATAACCTGACCCGCTTCCATCAATTAAAATATTGCAGTTTCCGACGGTTGATAATCACATAAATAACAACAGGAGCACCCAAAACGGGAGTCACGGCATTCAAAGGAATGATGCCCGACTCACCGGGAAGCGCACAAATCAGATTGCACAAAAGGGCCATCGCCGATCCGCAGAGCAAAGTAACAGGCATCAGCGAATTATGATTAGACGTTCCCAACAGCAAACGTGCAATATGAGGTACGGCAAGACCGATAAAGGCTACAGGCCCGCAGAAAGCTGTTGTCACGGCAGTCAGAATGCCTGTAGACAACAACAGCAGGTTCCGCACCCGACGGACGTTGATTCCCAGGTTTTCCGCATAGCGAGGCCCCAGGAGCAAGGCATTCAGCGGCTTTATCAGCAAAAGAGCGACAACCAGACCGGCTACGATGCAAAGACTGAAGGCAGAAAGCTGGTCAAAAGACACTCCGCCAAAATTGCCGAGCCCCCAAATGACAAAAGACTGTACGTTGTCGGCTGCTGAAAAGAAACTCAGCAGAGAAATTACAGAAGACACAACATACCCGATCATGATCCCTGCAATAAGCAACATCACACCGCTCTCTATCAGAAAAGAAAGAAACAAAATCAAGGCAAGAACGGCCACAGCACCTGCCAGTGCGCCCAGGAAAACAGAAAAGAAGCCCGACAGACTGAAAATGCCTGCCGCCAGGCTGCTGCCTCCAGCCATTACGACAAGAGCGACTCCCAGACTTGCCCCCGAACTGATTCCAAGAATAGAAGAATCGGCAAGAGGATTATTGAATACGGTTTGCAGCATCAATCCCGAAACTGAAAGGGCTGCCCCGCAAAGCAAAGCCGCCACACACTGAGGGAAACGTGATTCCCAAACAATATACGCCCAACTCGCTTTTTCCGCCTCGCCGCCGGAAAGAATTTCCCAGACAGCTCTGGCTGGTATATCAACCGAACCGAAAAACAGGTTCGCCGCAACAAGCAAAAGAATGCACAGCGAAAGCAGCATTCCAAACACAAATCCTCTACGCCTGTTCATTCCGCCAACTCTGTAAAATATTTAGTACGATAGCCTTCCAGCAGTTCCGGATGAAAAATGCTTACCATATCTTTCAGCAGCCAGTCGGGATGAAAAGGCGTTTCCTCATAAAAAGGAATGCGACGGCTGTTGCATCCGTAGATCTGCCGGTTACGGAAAGCAAGAAAACGGGAATAAGGAGCGTACTCTGAGGCCAGCTCACTATAAGTCTTGTCATGGGGCTGGTTATACTTTATCAGCCAGTAGTCTGCATGCTGTCCTTTATCAAACACGGCTTCGAAAGCCATCGGAACAGAACCGCTGTTCTTCAGGTCTGCAAAAACATAGTCGGCTCCGGCATCAGCCAGCATTTTTCCCGTGGTGCTTTCTCCGCCCGAGATGTACCAGACAGAACCGTATTTCAAGTCACAGATAACCGCAGGACGCACTTTTGCTTGAGCAGCCAGCGCTTTCACCCGAAGATACGTTGTTTCGACCGCTCTGAACAACGAGTCAGCGCGCCCGCAACTGCCTGTCAGCAATCCATAAAACATCATCCATTCCGCACGCCCCAGGGGAGAAGCCTCCATGTAATCGGCACATTCAATCAAAGGAATGCCCAGCTTGCCTATTTTGCCATAACTCCCGCTGTTCTCGAATGGAGAAAGCAGTATTGCATCGGGATGCAAATCAATGATCTTCTCCACGTCCGGAGCCAGACTGTTTCCGCAGTCTGCAATTGTTCCTTTTTCGCATCCGTCCTTTATTTCCGGCATATTCATATACTCCAGACCGCATATGCCCGCAATCCGGTGCAGCGCATCCAGTTCCTTAAGCAGGCTGCAATGAACGGACGAATAAACCATGCATCTTTCCAGCGGCACTCTGACCACAGTGGCATTGTCAGGCAACCCTTCCGGCAGCGAATCCCTTTTGTCCACCAGCGCATAGGTGTGCAGCGTTTTCAAGGTATCCCACGGATTGCGCAATACGGCCATGGTGTAATCCGGATAACGGACAATACACAAGTTGCGGGCATACCTCAACTGCAGCGTGTCACCTGCCGAAACAGAAGAAGTCTTGCTTCCTCTGCCGCAAGCAGCCGAAAGCAAGACCAAAGTTATTATGCAAGCAGCTAATAATACACGTTTCATTCTTCTCAGTCTACGAATATCATGGAATTGGGATTGATACCTCCGGCATCAAACTTTTCTTTAAACGTGCCGCTGGCATCAAAACGATAAACCGTTCCTTCCGACACATAATCGCTCGTACCGATATAGATGTCGCCCGTTTCATCATCCACTTCAAACAGATAAATCGTTGCGCTTGAAAGCTCTTCCGGATTATTGTTCAAGAAAGTATGGTCTGTAATCTTCCCGGTGCTGATATTGTAAGTGAAGAACGAATTTGTCTGGTTATAACTGCTGTCATATTCGGTATTGATCAGATACAAGACATTGTCTCTCTCGGTGAGCTTCGCCGCTTTTTCTATGTCGGTCTTCGTATTGGTTTGCGTATCTATAACCTGCAGCCAGCTATCTGTTACGGTGGCATAATCACCCCTAGAAATCAAATAGACCTTGCCGTCACATTCCCACAAGCGTTCGGGATTCACCGTAACAGACACAGTCTGCTTAAGCTGCATCGAGTTCGGATCGATTACAAGCACTTCGCTGTTATATCCCAACACCACTGTGGCAGACTCGTCACGGGTCTGGCTGTCGGCTACATACAGCAAACCGTTGCATTCGACGATGCCTTCATATGCATGGTCAGACTGCCCCTGATAAACGCCAACCTCATCCAGCGTAACCGCATCCAGCTTGCTCACGCGCCCTCCATACTGAGTTACATAAACATAGCCGTCTTCTGCATCAATATACCGGGGCATGTACTCAAACTCGTGGCGGCATTGCTCCACTCCCGCAGCATTCAGGCGGGCCACATAGCTCGAACCGGAAACAACGACATAAATATTATCGTCATGTTCGATCATCGCCGAGCCGGTATCCCCCAGTCCCTTTCCGTTCTGCACCGCATATATGTCGCCGATAAAATCCGCATTGCCGTCGGGAGCATAGAATGCCAGGCCGGAATTGCCCTGTCCGTAGCTTCCTTCATACAGGATGTAAGCCCTGCGCCCCGGCAAAGATACTTTCGAACCCGTATCATCCAGGAAATCGTCGTTGTCGTCATTGCAGGACACAAACGATACACCCGTCGCCAACAGGCAAAGCATGCCCATCAAAAAACTCTTTACATTCATAATACTTTATTTTAAGTTTGAAACGTTTGCACACCTCAATCTTGCCATCCTTTCCTCGAGAATGCAAGCATGACTTCGTTTTGCAGGTCTTCTGACTTACTCCGGTATTACCCTGCCTTCCCGTTTTCCCGACAATCAGCGGAAAACAGTGGCTTGCAGCAAACGGGCCAACCGCTTATGGAGCTTACAGCAGCGGGACTGTCCGGGACTTTCACCCGATTCCCTTTTCATCCGCGGCTTCGCCATCCGGAAGCACAAACGGAACAAAACATTGCAAATATAACGATTTTTTTATTTTTATTCCTATTTTTGCAACAAAAAGTATCCATTTCTGACCATACGTCCCATGAGGACAATGCAGCGGAAAGCCGACAGGAAATTTATACCGGCCTGTAAAAATCTATATCTCTAGCCTGAAGATGCAAATCTCCAGACTAAAGATACATATCTTCAGCTTAAAGATAACCATCTCCAGGCTGAAGACAAACTTTTTCAAAAGCCGGGCCATCTTTCTTGCCAGCAAAGGCCGCACCGGAAATGGATAAAACAGACATTTCACAAACCACAAAAAACTCAAGCCCATGATATTTACGGCAGAAAACATTCTTCTTATCGGCTCCATCCTGATTCTTTCAAGTATCCTTATCAGCAAGACGGGCTACCGGTTCGGAATACCGACCTTGCTGCTCTTCCTCGTTGTAGGCATGCTGTTCGGAAGTGACGGACTGGGACTGCAGTTCCACAGCGCATCCGACGCCCAGTTCATCGGAATGATAGCGTTGAGCATCATCCTCTTTTCAGGAGGCATGGACACAAAGTACGCCGACATCCGTCCCGTACTCAAGCCCGGCATCGTACTGTCTACGTTAGGCGTGCTCCTGACCACTTTGCTCACCGGAGCGTTCATCTACTGGATTTCGGGATGGGACAACACCAACATCCAATTGCCTCTGCTCACTTCGATGCTGCTGGCCGCCACCATGTCGTCAACCGACTCTGCCTCCGTGTTCAATCTTCTGCGCTCACAGAACATGAATCTGAAGCAGAACCTCCGGCCCATGCTCGAGCTGGAAAGCGGAAGCAACGACCCGATGGCCTACATGCTTACCATCATCCTCATCCAGGTCATATCCAGCGGAAACGACCTGAACTTTCTGATTGTAGGAAAAGACCTGCTCATCCAGTTCTTCTTCGGAGGCGTGATCGGATACGCCGCCGGACGCTTCTCCGTGTGGCTGGTAAACAAGATCAACCTCTCAAACAGCTCGCTCTATCCGATCCTGCTGCTCAGCCTGGTATTCATCACATTCACCGTAACCGACCAGCTCAAAGGCAACGGATACCTGGCCGTATACATTATGGGAATGATTGTAGGAAACGCACGGCTGGCATTCCGGAAAGACATCAGCACATTCATGAACGGACTTACCTGGCTGTTCCAGATCATCGTATTCCTCACGCTAGGACTGCTGGTCAATCCGCATGAAATGCTCGACATAGCTGCGGTAGCAATGCTCATCGGCATTTTCATGATCCTTGCGGCACGCCCGATAAGCGTGTTTCTATGCCTGCTTCCGTTCAGAAAACTGACCAACAAGGCACGCCTGTTTGTATCATGGGTGGGACTGCGCGGCGCTGTTCCCATCATATTCGCCACTTATCCGGTTCTGGCAGAAATCGAAGGGTCGCAGCAACTGTTCAACATCGTGTTCTTCATCACGCTGCTCTCACTGATTATCCAGGGGATGAGCATTGCCAAAACGGCACGGATACTCCACCTTGACCTTCCGGCAGAGAAGGAAGGAAACGAGTTCGGCGTAGAATTGCCGGACGAAATCGACTCGTCGCTCAATGATCTGACCCTGACAACAGAGATGCTTCAGAAAGGGAACAGGCTGGCCGACATGAAGCTCCCGCAGGGAACACTCGTGATGCTGGTGAAACGGGACAGCGAATTCATCATCCCCAACGGGCAGCTGGAACTGCATCCGGGCGACAAGCTGCTGCTCATATCCGAAAACAAAAAAGAACAGGCATGACAAGAATAGGACTCTTATCCGACACCCACGGCTATTGGGACGAACGCTATCTGAAATATTTTGACAGCTGCAACGAAATCTGGCACGCAGGCGACATCGGTTCGCTTGAAATCGCCGAACGCCTTGCGGCCTTCCGTCCGCTACGCGCCGTATACGGCAACATTGACGGACAAGACATACGCATCCGGTATCCCGAAACAGCTCGGTTCAGCGTAGACGGAGCCACCGTGCTGATGAAACACATCGGAGGATATCCGGGGAAATACGACCCTTCAATACGCAGGCAGCTTTTCGCCAACCCGCCCAAACTGTTCATAAGCGGACACTCGCACATTCTGAAAGTAAAATTTGACAAGACGCTCGGACTGCTGCACATCAATCCGGGAGCGGCGGGCATCTATGGGTTCCATAAGGCAAGAACATTGGTTCGTTTCACCGTTGACAACGGAAATTTCTCAGATATGGAAGTCATCGAACTGAATGATAAAAGATAAAAAAACTTGTCACTTTCAAAAAACTTTCCGAAATTTGCGGCGATAAATTAAAGACCAAATTATGAAAACTTATCTTGTAACAGGAGCGGCCGGATTCATCGGTGCCAACTATATCAAATACATCCTGGCAAAATACGATGACATAAAAGTGGTGGTTCTTGATGCATTGACTTATGCCGGCAATCTGGGAACAATTGCCGATGACATTGACAACGAACGCTGTTATTTCGTCAAAGGGAATATCTGCGACCGCAATCTGGCCGACCAGCTGTTTGCCGAATACAAGTTTGACTACATCGTGAACTTTGCAGCAGAAAGCCACGTTGACCGCAGCATAGAAAATCCGCAACTGTTCTTGCAGACCAACATTCTCGGCACTCAAAACCTGCTTGACGCAGCCCGCCGTGCGTGGGTGACAGGCAAGGATGAATATGGCTATCCCACATGGAGAAAGGGTGTGCGCTATCATCAGGTTTCAACGGATGAAGTCTATGGCTCGCTGGGAGATGAAGGATATTTCACTGAAGAAACTCCAATCTGCCCGCACAGCCCGTACAGCGCCTCAAAAGCCAGCGCCGACCTTATCGTAAAGGCTTATCGCGACACCTATAAGATGCCGGTCACCATTACACGCTGCTCAAACAACTACGGCCCTTACCATTTCCCTGAAAAACTGATACCGCTGATAATCAAGAACATTCTTGAGGGAAAACGTCTTCCGGTTTATGGCAACGGGACCAATGTCCGCGACTGGCTGTATGTCGAAGACCACTGCAAAGCCATCGACATGGTAATCCAGCACGGACGCAACGGGGAGATATACAACGTGGGAGGACACAACGAAAAACAAAATATAGAAATCGTCAAACTGACAATCGCCACCATCCATCGTCTGATGACAGAAGAGCCGGCATACCGTTCTGTACTCAAGAAAAAAGAAATCGGCTCCGACGGACAAATCAATATCGACTGGATCAACGATTCGCTGATTACATTTGTAAAAGACCGCTTGGGACATGACCAGCGTTATGCCATCGACCCGACAAAAATCAAGAATGAATTAGGCTGGTATCCCGAAACCAAATTCGAAGACGGAATCGTAAAGACAATCAGATGGTATCTGGACAATCAGGAATGGGTGAAGAACGTAACGAGCGGTGACTATCAGAATTACTACGAAAATATGTACAAGAACCGATAAGCCTGCTTTTCGGTAAAAAAAATGAATCAAGGCCTGCCGTCTGTCAAGTGAGAACGGCAGGCTATTTTTTTGCGCATCTGCCCTATGGGCAACAGCAATCCATGAAATAAAAGCAGACAACAAACGCTTTTCAAAATAACGCTATCACAGCAGAAGAACAATCATTTTGACAAGTTTTCCAAAGAAACATATTGCACATTTACAAAATAAGGCTATCTTTGCCAAACATATACAATAATAACAAAACAAACCGAAGTATGAGCTATCTTATAAAACCTGCGAACTACAAGCCATTGCTCGACATGAAACAAACCGAGCTGGGCATTAAACAAATAAAGGAGTTTTTCCAGCAGAACCTGTCATCCGAACTCCGCCTGCGCCGTGTAACGGCACCGCTTTTCGTACTGAAAGGAATGGGCATCAACGATGACCTCAGCGGAACGGAACGCCCTGTTACTTTCCCCATCAAAGACTTGGGAGATAAGGAAGCTGAAGTAGTGCACTCGCTTGCAAAATGGAAACGGCTGACACTGGCCGATTATAAAATCGAACCGGGATACGGCATATACACGGACATGAATGCGATACGGGCAGATGAAGAGCTCGGAAACATCCATTCGCTCTATGTTGACCAGTGGGACTGGGAACGAGTAATCACTCCCGAACAACGCACTGTTGAATTCTTGAAAAGCATTGTCACTCGCATCTATGCTGCCATGCGGCGCACCGAATACATGATCTGTGAAATGTATCCGCAAATCACCCCTTTCCTTGCACATGACGTGCATTTCATCCATGCAGAAGACTTGCTGCAGATGTACCCCGACAAAACGGCAAAAGAACGTGAAAACCTCATTACCGAACGTTACGGTGCCGTGTTTATCATCGGTATCGGCTGCAAGCTGAGCAACGGACAACCGCACGACCTGCGCGCTCCGGACTATGACGATTATACTACGATCGATCCCAAGACCGGCCTGCCGGGACTGAACGGTGACCTGATGGTATGGAACAGCGTATTGGGACGTGCCTTTGAAATCTCATCAATGGGTATACGCGTAGACAAGGAAGCAATGCTGAAGCAGCTGGAACTGGCCGGAAAAGAAGAACGCACCAAACTGTATTTCCACCGACGCCTGCTGGAAGGAACGCTGCCTCTCACAATCGGAGGAGGTATCGGACAGTCACGCCTCTGCATGCTCTATCTCAAAAAAGGACATATCGGAGAAATTCAGGCAAGCATATGGCCGGAAGACATGCGCAAGGAATGTGAAAAACTGGGCATGCAGCTGATCTAACAACACATTATACCGCAAAATAGAAAAAACCGACAAACAAACTGAATGCAGAAACACAAGGTCACAAACAGCGTTTTGCAGCCTTGCGTTTCTGCATTTGAGTTTCTGTTCTGCTTCAATCCGCTTCCGGGACTACCACTGTATGGGCTTTTCTCCATGCTCTACAAGATAAGCATTGGCCCGGCTGAAGTGTTTGTTTCCAAAGAAACCGTGATAGGCCGACAAGGGAGAAGGATGTACGGATGTCAGTACAAGATGCCTTTGCCGGTCGATAAAGGCACCTTTTTTCTGAGCGTATGATCCCCATAAGATGAAAACAAGATGCTCACGGCTTTCAGCGAGCACACGAATTACCGCATCGGTAAAAATCTCCCAGCCTTTCCCCTGATGAGAGCCAGCCTGATGGGCACGCACTGTTAAGGTAGCGTTCAGCAAAAGCACCCCTTGCTCTGCCCATCTTGTCAAGTTCCCGCTCGCAGGAATCGGCATACCCAAATCGTCATGAATTTCTTTGAATATATTCTGCAACGAAGGAGGGAAAGGAATGCCATCATTCACCGAAAAGCACAATCCATGAGCCTGTCCCGGCCCATGATACGGATCCTGACCGATAATCACAACCTTCACCTTGTCGAAAGGGCAAAGATTGAATGCGTTGAATATCAGCCGCCCCGGGGGATATACTGTGGTGGCACGATATTCCTGCCTGACAAAATCGGTCAACTCTTTAAAATAAGGCTTTTCAAATTCCGGAGCCAAAACCCGTTTCCATCCTTCTTCGATTTGTACATTCATATACTGCCAGTATTAAAAGTTTCAGTCCCAAAGATTCAGCCGGTTTTTCTGCGCCTCTTCCAACGAAACGGTACTTACCGTTTTCATACAGTTACTTTCACGCAGCCGCTCATATTCAGCCGCAAGCTCTTCCGCAAAATGTTTTGCCGTATCCGGATTCAGCAAACGCGCCGCAACGGGTGCATTCTGAGAGGCGTCTTTCAAATAAACGACCGTACCGCCATAAGCAGGATCAATCTTCAAGGCTGTATGCAGCTTGGAAGTCGTAGCCCCTCCGATCATTACCGGAATATGCAGACCTGCACGCTGCATCTCACCGACTACATGCACCATTTCTTCAAGCGACGGAGTAATCAATCCGCTCAACCCCACAATGTCCACTCGCTCACGGATTGCCGTTTCCACAATCTTTTCTGCCGGCACCATCACACCCAAATCAACAATTTCATAATTATTGCAGGCCATCACAACCGATACAATATTCTTTCCGATATCATGCACGTCCCCTTTCACCGTTGCCAGCAGCACCTTTCCTGCCTTTCGGGCACCTTCCTGCTTTTCCGCCTCAATATAAGGCTGAAGAAAGGCCACGGCTTTTTTCATCGTGCGGGCTGTCTTTACTACCTGCGGCAAAAACATTTTGCCGGAACCGAACAGTTCGCCTACCCTGTTCATGCCATCCATCAGCGGTCCTTCGATGATACTTACCGCATTCGGATACTTTGCCAGCGCCTCATCAAGATCCTCTTCCAGATAATCACCGATACCTTTGACCAAGGCATATTGCAGACGTTCTTCAACTCCGGTGTCTTCCCTCCATGCCTGATGGGTCTGTGCACCTACGCTTCCCGCTTCGTCCCTCTCCGCTTTCAGCCGCTCGGCAACCTCCACCAGACGCTCGGCCGCATCGGAGCGGCGATTCAGCACCACATCTTCAATACGCTCCAGCACATCAGCCGGAATATCCGTATAGAGTACAGAGGTACCCGGATTGACTATTCCCATATCCATGCCTTCGCGGATAGCATGATAAAGAAACACTGCATGCATAGCCTCACGGATGTAATTGTTGCCCCGGAAAGAAAACGAGAGATTGCTCACCCCTCCGCTGACATGCGCTCCGGGCAAATGCCTGCGTATCCATCCGGCCGCCTTGATAAAGTCAACCGCGTAATTGCTGTGCTCTTCAATGCCTGTAGCAACAGCCAAGACATTCGGGTCGAAAATGATGTCAACCGGATTGAAATCCAACTTACCGACCAACAGGCGGTAAGCCCGTTCGCAAACTTCAATCTTACGCTCAAACGTATCTGCCTGCCCCCGTTCATCAAAAGCCATGACTACCACAGCCGCTCCCATCCGCCTGATTTCGCGGGCATGTTCCAGAAATGTTTCTTCACCCTCTTTCAGCGAAATGGAATTAACCACACACTTTCCCTGCACGCACTTCAGCCCAGCCCGGATCACTTCCCACTTAGACGAATCAATCATCACAGGCACACGGGCCACATCCGGTTCAGAAGCCATCAGATTGAGAAAGTTTGTCATCTCGGCAACTGCATCCAGCAAGCCGTCATCCATGTTCACATCCAGAATCTGCGCTCCGTCTTCCACTTGCTTGCGTGCGATGGCAAGAGCTTCATCGTATTTTTTTTCGTTGACCAGCCGGAGAAACTTGCGCGAACCTGCCACATTGCAACGCTCGCCCACATTCACAAAATTGATTTCAGGAGTAACGTCCAGCAATTCAAGCCCCGAAAGCCACAAGGTTTCCGGCTTGGGAACCGGAACATGCGGACGTGCTCCACGCACCAGCGGCTGATAGGCCGCAATATATTTTTCCGTCGTACCGCAGCACCCCCCTACGATGTTCACCAGCCCTTCATCTATATATTCCTTTATCTCTGCGGCCATTTCTTCGGGAGTCTGATCGTACTCGCCCAACGAATTGGGGAGGCCCGCATTGGGGTAAGCGCTGATATAATAAGGAGCGCGGCGTGCCAGCTGCTCCAGGAACGGCTTCAGCTGCCGGGCTCCGAACGAACAGTTCAGACCGACAGAAAAAATGCCGGCATGCTGTACGGAAGCCAAAAACGCATCAAGCGTCTGGCCGGACAGCGTTCTTCCGCCCGTATCCGAAACCGTGACGGAAAGCATCAGCGGAACCTTCCGCGCCGTTTTCTGCATCGCTGATTCGGCCGCAGCAATAGCGGCTTTCGCATTCAGCGTATCAAATATAGTTTCAATCAGAATTGCATCCACCCCGCCTTCAAGCAAAGCCTCCATCTGTTCGCGATAAGCCGCTTGCAGTACGTCGAAAGTCAAGGCGCGGAAAGCCGGATTGTTCACATCCGGACTCATAGAACAAGTCTTGTTGGTAGGTCCGACCGCACCAGCGACAAAACGGGGTTTGCCGGGCGTGCGGGCAGTATATTCATCCGCCACACGGCGTGCCAGACGCGCAGCCTCCAGATTGATTTCACGGCAGCAGTTTTCCGTGTGATAATCCGACATAGACACCGAAGTGGCATTAAACGTGTTCGTTTCGATGATATCCGCCCCCGCTTCCAGATACTTGCGATGAATTTCTTCTATTATGTCAGGGCGAGTGAGGCAGAGCAAGTCATTGTTTCCTTTCATCATTCCCGGCACATCTTTGAAACGTTCTCCACGGAAATCCGCTTCCGACAAGTTATACCGCTGAATCATTGTGCCCATTGCCCCGTCGAGCACCAGTATGCGTCCGTTTATCTGTTCCTGTATTGTTGGCATATTTCTGTATGTTTTGGAAGAAGAAAATCCCGGTCAACGTTTGAACATACGGTCCATCATCCGCTTGTCTTCTCTCTCTTTCAACGTTTGCCGCTTGTCGTACTGCTTTTTACCTTTGGCCAATGCGACAACTACCTTCGCCAGTCCCTTCTCGTTGATATACAGACGTGCAGGCACAATGGTAAATCCGGGTTCAGCCGAGGTGCGTTCCAGCTTTCGGAGTTCCTTCTTTGTGAGGAGAAGCTTGCGGTCACGGCGGGCCAGATGATTATTGTACGAGCCGTAGAAATACTCGGCTATGTGCATGTTCTTCACCCACAGTTCTCCTTTTGAGAAAAAGCAGTAGGTATCCACCAGGCTTGCCTTTCCCTGACGGATGGATTTGATTTCAGTACCCGTCAGAACAATGCCCGCCGTATAGGTGTCAATAAATTCGTAGTCGAACGATGCACGCTTATTCTTTATATTGACATTATTGTTCGTCTTCTCTTTCATCAGTTCAGTATTACAGTCAGTTTGTTAAATATAAATTCAATCAAGGCAGGAGAAAGCAAGATGACAACAGAAGCTGCCACCGTATAAAGCGTAAGTTTTTCCTCGTCCACCTTCAAGAACCTTCTCGCGCCTTCAAACACGATCAGAATCGTATAAAGCTGCAGAATCCACTGCAAGATCAGGATCGAATAAAAGCTGCACACAATGTCGAGCACAAAAATCACAACCATGGAATAGCCCACAAAAGTCTGAATGTCGCTCCTGGAAACATTCTTCGGCATCCATCGACCGCAAATTCTTTCCACCAGGTAGGCAGCCAGAAAAAAGCCTCCGAACAAAGCAACGGCCACGGCACAGCAGCGCATCAGTGCCCACTGGAAAAGTTCGCCGGCAGCGCCGTCATAATGGATGAATGTGCCGGCAAACTCTGCCAGCCCACACAGGCCGATCAGCGGATACACGAAATCCATCTGTACATTCCGGCTGCACATGCCGTCTGTTTCGCCCCAAAACCTGGAGGGATTCGAAAGCAGCAATGCTATTTTTCTGAACAAATCCTTATAATCCATGTTCTATATCTTTCGTTT
Organism: Bacteroides sp. ET225; assembly: GCF_024733745.1. Classification (NCBI taxonomy): domain Bacteria; kingdom Pseudomonadati; phylum Bacteroidota; class Bacteroidia; order Bacteroidales; family Bacteroidaceae; genus Bacteroides; species Bacteroides sp. ET225. The sequence continues at coordinate 60,015 of NZ_JANRHN010000013.1, forward strand.
TCAATCGGTCAAACAAGAAATGAACTACAAAGGTATAAAAAAGTATTCTTTCCAAGAAAAAAGAAGCCGCATCAAACTGAAAACGGCACAGTTTTAAACTTTTTTCAGTTTGACGCGGCTTCCAGATTTTTCACTGGAATGGGATCACTGGTCATCCGAAACCTTAACCCAATCGTAAGAAATAGTCCTGCTGAGTTTCTTGTCGGGATCCATAGTAGGAACACTGCCAGAGCCATTGTAGTCTTCGTATTCCACAACAATTTTTTCCGGATCGTTTCCCGAGTTATTTGCCTGATACTGAGATATCACGTCTGAAAGTCTTACGTATACGGCGTCCGTATAAGGAACCGTGTATTCATCAGCCCAATGTTCTGCATCAGAGCCTTCTTCAGGCGCGGTCGCCCCACTTATCGTATACCGCAAATTAAGAGTCAGCGTGCTTGTATTGGTGTTCTCATTTGCATCATAGTACACTTCCAGACGATGGTTTGCAAGCTCTTCAGTCAGATTTTCATCAGTTGTTCCCGATTTCAGCAAATAGGTCGGTGACAATACCAGGAATTCATTTACGCCCCAAATTCCTCCATTGGCGCTGCTCAGATCAACCAACGACACCGTTTCTTTCTCATCCGGAAGGGTGGTGCCGACATAAAGACGTTTCAGATAAGTCGGATTCTGCAACAGCGTAATGTCGATGCTCGTAGCTCCTTGCGTAATGTCGTTCTGGTTATAGGTAAAATACAAAAAAGCCAGTTCGGACGTCGGACTATCCATAAGGGAAGTTGTCGGCTGATATTTGAAATCATACATGTCTTGAAAATACACTGCGCCATAATTCCCCACAGCACGGAAATACCCCAAAGTGGTACGCGTACCATCATCGTCATTATTCAGACACGACGTAAACCCCACCATAGACACCATTGCGGCAACCAGAGCCGCCCACTTAAATCTTTTCATGTTCTTCAATTCTGTTTTTATAGTTTTTAGATAATCGTTTATAAAATAAATGCAAACAAAGCGAAAGCACTGCACTCGCCCGGAATTTTTAACATAAAAAAACGGCTCTATTCGCCGTCATCCTGGCTTATCTCCGCAAAATCTCCGATATGCCCGTCTACGTAGCGCGCTATCTGTTCCGTAATCTCCTCCTCTTCACTGATAAACTCGTCCTCAAAGTCATCGAACGCCTCATACTGTTCGTACATGGCCATAAACTCCTCTTCCGTACAGTCTTTTTCCAGATCGGCCCGATGTTCGTCATAAATCTCCTTGGTGGCGTAAATCATTTTCGCAAACTCTTTCAGCCCCATCAGACGCATCGCCTTCGCAAAAGGATTGTCATAGATATAAGGTCCGAAACCGTTCTGTATAAGCTGCACAAAGCCTCCCTCCAGCACTTCCTGTCTGAAGAAATGATAGCTCAGCAGCGCATGCTGCCAGCCGTTGAGCCTGTGCATTTTCTCCGCATCGAAACCTTCTCCTTCCATAACCTTCAGATAGGCATCGATGAACACCTGCAAAAAAGCATCCATTCCTTTCTCCGCCCCTTCGCGCAGGGCCGAGTCACTGATCACAATTCCGTTCTTTTCCATAATCGTTTTTTACTAACATTCGCCGGCATACATTTTCAATCTCCAGACTGGAGATGTGCATCTTCAGTTTAAAGACATATATCTCCAAGCTGGATATGCATATCTCCAGACTGAAGATAAAGAAATCCACGGCAAATATACAAGGAAAATACCATACAGAGAAACGATTTGGCAACCGGACTTTACAAAACAGAGAATTACTAGAAAAATATCATTAAAATGCAACAAAAAGTTAGGTCCGCCTCGTTGCAGAACTGAAATAAAAGGAGTAACTTTGCGTGCGAATTGGGGAAAGCATTCTCTGATCAGTGGTTTACGAACACTTATTTTTATTACTAACTAAACGTAAGGAATATGACTTATTCACACGAAGTTGAACACATGTGTTGTGTCGCAAAAGGACCCAATCACGGTCCCGCTCCGATTCCCGAAGAAGGGAAATGGATTCAGGCAAAAGAAATCAAAGACATCTCAGGTTTGACACACGGTATCGGATGGTGCGCTCCGCAGCAAGGTACCTGCAAACTGACACTGAACGTGAAGGAAGGTGTCATCGAAGAATGTCTGGTAGAAACTATCGGTTGCTCAGGTATGACTCATTCTGCGGCTATGGCATCTGAAATCCTGCCGGGAAAGACTATTCTGGAAGCATTGAACACCGACCTGGTTTGCGACGCTATCAACACTGCCATGCGCGAACTGTTCCTGCAAATCGTTTACGGACGTACTCAGTCGGCTTTCTCTGAAGGCGGTCTGATGATCGGTGCAGGTCTGGAAGACTTGGGCAAGGGCCTCCGCAGCCAGACAGGTACGCTGTATGGAACAAAAGCCAAAGGCACCCGTTACCTCGAACTGACTGAAGGCTACATCACCCGCATGGCTCTTGACAAAGACAATCAGGTGATCGGTTACGAATTTGTTCACATGGGCAAGTTCATGGAGCAAGTGAAGAAGGGTGTAGACGCTAACGAAGCGTTGAAAGCCGTTACCGGAACTTACGGCCGCTTCAAGCCCGAACAAGGCGCAGTTAAATATATTGACCCACGTAAAGAATAATAGGAGGACACAGATTATGATTAGACCAGTACAGTTTGAAAGTCAAGACCGTCGCATGAAGCAGATTCTTGCTGCATTGAACGAAAACGGTATCAAAGACATTGAAGAAGCTAACGCAATCTGTGACGCGGCAGGACTTGACCCGTATCTGACTTGTCAGGAAACACAGGGCATCTGCTTCGAGAATGCAAAATGGGCTTACGTGGTAGGTTGCGCCATCGCGCTGAAGAAAGGCTGCAAGAACGCTGCTGACGCTGCCGAAGCTATCGGTATCGGCTTGCAGGCATTCTGCATCCCGGGTTCTGTGGCTGACGACCGTAAAGTTGGTTTGGGACACGGCAATCTGGCTGCCCGTCTGCTCCGCGAAGAAACCCAGTGCTTCGCCTTCTTGGCAGGCCACGAATCATTCGCTGCCGCTGAAGGTGCCATCAAGATCGCAGAAATGGCAAACAAAGTTCGCAAGAACCCTTTGCGCTGCATTCTGAACGGTCTGGGCAAAGATGCTGCCATGATCATTTCCCGCATCAACGGCTTCACTTATGTGCAGACTAAGTTCGACTACTTCACCGGCGAACTGAATATCGTGAAGGAAACTCCGTATTCAGACGGTCCGCGCGCTAAAGTAAAATGCTACGGCGCCGACGACGTTCGCGAAGGTGTAGCTATCATGTGGCACGAAAACGTAGACGTATCTATCACAGGTAACTCTACCAACCCGACACGCTTCCAGCATCCGGTTGCAGGTACCTATAAGAAAGAACGTGTACTTGCTGGCAAGCCTTACTTCTCAGTAGCATCAGGTGGCGGTACAGGACGTACACTTCACCCTGACAACATGGCTGCAGGTCCTGCTTCTTACGGTATGACCGACACCATGGGACGTATGCACTCAGACGCTCAGTTCGCAGGTTCTTCTTCAGTTCCCGCTCACGTAGAAATGATGGGATTCCTGGGTATCGGAAACAACCCGATGGTAGGATGTACTGTAGCTTGCGCCGTTAACGTAGCTCTGGCTCTGAACAAGTAATTCTGACTAATTAATCAGCATAATAAATCCCTGTAACTTCTAAAGGTTACGGGGATTTTTATTTCCGGCTGCCGAATAAGGATTCCAACAAGCGTTTGTATACATCACATATAGCCTTGCCGCCGACAGCACGCATAACGGCCTTAGTTTTTCACCCCCGGCAGCATAGTATCAGTTTTTGATAAGAAAGTAGAAGACAATCCAGGCACATTCGCCTAACTTTACCCACAAAACACTTAACCTTTATATCATGAGGAAACAAATCTTTTTCTGCGTGATGGCATGTGTGGCAGGATTGTCATGCTCATCACCCAAACAGGCAAACGACGGAAGCCCTTTCGTTTCAGTCAAAGACGGACAGTTTATCCGCCACAACCAACCGTATTATTATGTGGGAGCCAACTTCTGGTATGGCGCTATCCTTGGTTCTGAAGGAACAGGAGGAAACCGCATGCGCCTGACAGCCGAACTTGATTCGCTCAAGTCGATGGGCGTAGACAACCTGCGGATTCTGGTAGGATCTGACGGCAGACGCGGAGTGCCCGCCAAAGTAGAACCCACCCTGCAGACAGCTCCCGGCGTATACAACGACACCATTCTGGCCGGACTTGACTATCTGCTGGCAGAAATGCGCAAACGGGACATGCTGGCTGTGCTCTATCTCAACAACTCCTGGGAATGGAGCGGAGGATACGGACAATACCTGGAATGGGCAGGACACGGCAAGGCACCGGTTCCGGCAGTAGACGGATGGCCGGCATACATGGATTATGTGAAGCAGTTCCCGCGATCTGAAAAGGCAAAAAAACTGTTCGCCAATTATGTAAAAAACATCATCACACGTACCAACCGCTATACGGGAGTGAAATATACGGACGATCCCACCGTAATGTCGTGGCAAATAGGAAACGAGCCAAGAGCTTTCTCACCGGAAAACAAAGACGCTTTTGCGCAATGGATCGGAGAAACAGCTGCACTGATTGATTCGCTGGCACCCAATCAGCTCATTTCTACCGGAAGCGAAGGGAAACACGGATGCGAAGAAGATTTGCAACTGTTTGAGAAAATCCATGCCGACGGGCATGTTGACTACATGAACATCCACATCTGGCCATACAACTGGGGATGGGCCAAAGAAGACCGGCTGACAGAATGTCTTGACTCTGCCAGGAAAGAAACAAAAGCATACATCGATGAGCATCTCGCCATAGCACGCAAATACAGCAAGCCGATCGTCATCGAAGAGTTCGGATATCCCCGCGACGGCTTCCGCTTCAACAAAGAAGCATCAGTAACCGCACGTGACGACTACTACAGCTTCATCTTCAGTCTGGTAAGCGAAAATGCCCGCACCGGAGGACTTCTTGCGGGATGCAACTTCTGGGCGTGGGGAGGAAATGCAACATTGTCTGCCTCTCACTCGTTCTGGAAGCCGGGAGATGACTATACCGGCGACCCGGCGCAAGAAGCGCAAGGGCTAAATTCGGTATTCTCGTCCGACACTACTACAATCAGGCTGATCCGGCAGGCAAACGAGGCTGTCGGAAAGTGTTCCGGAGAAAAAGCCGACTGACAAAATGGACAGCATCACCCTCTCCTCTTTGATACATATCAAGAAATAAGGGGAGAATGCAAATTTTCTCTCCCTTTCTGATGACAATTCATAAAACGGCCTTATTTTTGTGCTGTAAAACATATAAACAAACACAAACAAAGCGTCCTTCACACAAGAAGGCAGCATTTTTAAGGATAACAAAACTAAACTTTAGGTATTATGAAAGAGGTAAAAAGTTTGCTCCGCACCATCAGAAAGAATTTGGAATGGAGCGCAAAAGCAATGTACGGTCAGTATGACAGAAGATAAGCTGACTTGAGCAAGAAAAAGAGAGAGGTTTTTTATAATCAGAAAGGGCCGCTCCGGACAAATGCCGGATGCGGCTCTTTTTTTATTATTCCCAATCGTCCGTACGGAAAGGTATCAGCGGAAGACCGCGCAGATTGGCTACATTTCCGGGAAAATAATCGCGGAATGCATATCTCACGGCAACAGGCTTCGCCACCTTGTCGCAAGTCACCTTAATCCGGTTCTTGCCGGCCACCTCTGCCCGGGCCGGATAGAACACACGGTCTTCGCCGGCCATCTCGAATCCTTCCATGCCTTTCAACCGGTTGAATCCGTTGTCCGCATGAACAAAATCGAGCATTGCCGCATTTCCTTCCACCGTCATCGACTTGCAGGCTGGGCTGTCGGCCTCGATTCCGCCTACATGATAAGTCTTCACCAAAGCCTGATACGCCAGGCGCTCTCCCACATGCTTCTTGTCTTTCGGGTGAATATTCCATGCCTCGTAAGGCTCTACCAAATCGTTTGTTGAAATCATCGCACTGTTCGGTATCAGCGACTGGGCTTTATACTGGGCTTCCCTCAACAGAGCCGATCCCGTCCCTTCGAAGCTTCCATACGGAGCCAGTTCCACAAAATAGAAAGGCAGTTCGCCAATCCCCCACTCCTTGCGCCAGAGGTCCACCATTGTTTTCAGACGCTCTCCGTAAGTTTTGTGGGAACCTACGTTCGATTCGCCCTGATACCACAGAAAACCTTTTATGGTATAGTTCTGAAGAGGTTTCAGCATACCGTTATACATCAATGTCGGACTCAGGTAATGCCACCAGTCGTGCGGTTCTTCCTTCCGGATATCGCGTTTAAGGTCTACATCGGGGTACTGCGAAACGATCTCGGCAGGAAGCCATCCTTCCACTTTAGAGCCTCCCCAACTGCAATTGATAATGCCGACCGGAACATCAAGCACCCGATTCATCATCCGCGCAAAAAAGAAAGCCGTAGCACTGAATCTCGGAGCATTTTCCGGACTGCTTACTTTCCAGACTCCCTTGCAGCGGTCGACCGGCTTCAACTGGCCGTTCTTCTCTACCGTAGCCACACGGATTCCTTTCCATTGCGACGAGGAGGCTATCACTTCGTTCGCTCCTTCGATGGGACAGTTGTCAAATCCCGCCAAAGGCATTTCCATATTGGACTGCCCGGAGCAGAACCACACTTCGCCGATCAGTATATTCTTCAGCACTACCGGTTCTCCGTCGGAAATCTCAATGGAACGCGCAGTATAATCCGCTGCAGGGGTAGCGACCGAAAGGATCCATCTGCCTTCTCCGTCGGCCTGCGCACGGTAAACCTTGTCGCTCCACGAAGGTTTCACCGTTATGCTCCCATTCGGAGCAGCCCAGCCCCACAAGCGCACGTCCGTCTGCTGCTGGAGCACCATGTTGTCACTCAAGATTTCAGGCAAAGTAACTTTTGCCTCCGCCGCACCCCAGCCACATGCCAGCAGCGCGACTGCAATCAGTTTCTTCATATTATATGTCAAAGTTTTTAATGGTATTGATAAAATCTCTTTTACGCAAATATAAAAATAAATTCTGCCGTCAGGCACATGTTTCCGAAAACATCGGAACACCCTCAGAAACTATTTCTGCAAGGATAACAGAAACGAAAAAAGGATGGCGGAACCTGCTTGACACGTCAACCCGCCATCCTTTTACTTTTCACTTGAAGTTATCTGAAATCCGGAAGCTCGTCACGCGAAACCACGTAATCCTGATTCATCGCGTCCTGCCACCATGCTTCATCGGCATGAAATGAGGTACTTTCCGCCGAATCGTACCACGGCATGAACCACAACCAGCGCGCTCCTGCATTCCACTGTTCGGAAAGCAGGCCGACAGTGGAATCGGTATATTCCGAATAACCGCATTCGCTCAACGTAATCATCTTGTTGCCGAAGTCATTGGTGAGGATCCGGTATTGTGCAGCGCAGTCGACAGCATCGTTTCCATACAGATCCCGCCCGATAATGTCCACGTACTCATCACCGGGATACCAGTCGGTGTCGTTGGTTTCACTGGTCCATACCCAAATCAAGTTATTCAAGCCTTGCGTTTCGAAATAGTCGAACATTTCTACCCAAAGTTTTTTGAAGCTGTCGGCGTTCTTTCCCCACCAGAACCATCCTCCTGCAGCTTCGTGCAGCGGACGCCAGATCACAGGAATGTTGGCATCGTGCAATAATCTCAGGTAACCGGCAATCTTTGCAAGGTCAGCATGCACGGTATTGTATTCCCAAGTACCTTCTGTAAAGGCGTTGTCAATGTTAAATGCAGTTTCGCTTAGGGTTGAAGTGTAGTTATTTGTATCAGTATCACCTTCAGCTTTTGGAACGTTCCAGTGCCACATGGCGAGCACGATGCCTCCGTTGTCCCACCAGCTTTTCACAGGAGTGATGTCGGAGTAGTCAATCCAATTGGACGGTGAAGCAGCTAAGTGCAGGTAGTCGAAACAGTTCATAGCCGGATATTGCCCGGTCCATTGGTACACTTGTTCGGCATCAGCAGTATTCCAGCTTCCGGTCTGTCCCGATACGCCGTCTACAGCCATTGTGGCGGAAAGGGTACGTGTCTCAAAGTTTTCCACCAAAAAGTCGTACACTTGTTGCGCTTCGGCGGTCAGCGAATTTACCGGTGTGGTATTAAGTCCGGTTGTGCTGAGTGTCAGGCTTACTTCAGGTGCTGGCATTTGGTTGGGGCCTGTTACCAGTCCTGCAGGAACGGTAAGCGTGTAAGTGGCTCCGCGGTTAGGACAGTTTGCCACGATGGTCAGTGTATTGCTTACTCCGATGACATCGGCACTTACTACCGTTCCATTATCGGATATGCTGATTTGGCTGGCATCTTCAGAAGCGAAATAGATGTTCTTGTCGTATTGCAGGGTGACGGTGACATTGCCTGTTTTTACGGTGCTTCCTGTTTCAGGGGTTGCCGAAACGAATACAGGAGCATCTACTTGGGCGATGTCGTGTTCTACGTCGGTGTCGCAGGCGGTTAATAAAAAGGCAGCCGCAGCGAAAGCATATAGTATATGTAGTTTTTTCATAATCGTCATTAGTTAAGTATGGTAACTGATTCGATGGTATAGTTCTTTCCTTTTATAATCAGTCCGCCTGACTGGATTTGGCTTAGAATATTTTCGGTTACGGTCATCGTAAACGAATCGCCTGAGAGTGCAAATCCATCGTAGGCAGGGTCAATAGAACTCCAACTGCTGTTCTGGAAAGCTCCTTGCGCATCTGCTCCGATATTGGAAATGTAGACGGTGATGATAGATCCTACGTGCGCGTCAGCGAAGAGTTCACTGCCTAATTGCACATAGCCTTCCCAATTGCCTGCGTTCACGGCAGGTCCGGCATAGATGACTACGGCTGCTCCGTCGGCGATGCTGATGGTGTAAGGCATTTCGCCATTCGAAGATACGAGCGTCAGTGTAGCCTCGCCGGATACGTCGGCAGGCAGTGAAATCAGAAGGCTTCCATCTCGTACAATATATTGTACGGTGTTTCCGTTCAGTTGTACAGAGGTTAGCTTGTCACTGTTTTCGATGCTTACTTCAAGCAGTGCGCCAGACTTGATGTCTTCTTCAGGCCATGAAGTGATGTAACAACATTGCGGCTTGGTCACATCCAAAGTCGGACAAGCGACGGTTTCCCCGTTTGTCATGGTGACGGTAACAGCGACTTCGCCTTCTGCAGTGGTAACAGGCACTTCTATATCAAGCGTTGCGCTTGGTGTAACCGCAACTGCTTCTCCATCGCCGAATGTAATGGAGGCAATCAGGTCAAGGTTGCTTCCGCTTAATGTTACGCTTTCACCTGCCGAAACAGTTGTTGGAGTATATCCGCTAACTACTGGTTTCAATGTCTCGATAGCTACGGCTACTTGCTTTCCGCTTCCGGTGTTCAGCATTAAGTTGCCGCTTTGTGCCATTTCGGGCATAACGACGGTTGCTTGTTCTTCGGTTTGCGAAGCCAAAGCTACTGGCTCGGCTACGTTGGGGAAAGTCACGTTGGCAATCAATTCCATATTCTTTCCGGTCAGGGTGAGAGTGCTTCCAGCACGGAGTCCGGTGGCAGGGATTGCCTGCACATCGGTCGGCACAGCCATTGTCAGATTGGCAACCGGCACTTCCACGCCTGATGCAGGAACCATCACCATTTCGCCATCGGTTGCATCGGCAGGGATTTCAAAGCGAAGTATTTCATCGTTTGTTACTACAAATTCTGCTTCACTTCCATTACTGGTCCGTACTTGCTTTACCAGATTCAAGTGTTGTCCTTGTATCTCTACCGTATTTCCCGGTTTGGCATTGTCCAGTTGGCTAACGTTATTAACCGAAGGCAGAATTACCGTCAGTTCTTCTTCCGAATAAATTTGGTTTGGAATCTCTGCCGTATCCGACAGGATGATGAGTCCGCTTTGAGCTTCTTCGGGCACGGTCAGCGTAATGCGTTGGCGGGTATGTTCAATAAAATCGGTATAATCCACTTCCACTTCATCAGCAAAAATCACTTTCTGCATCAGATTCAGGTAATCACCGGTGATAGTGATTGTTTCTCCTGGAAGTACATTAGTCGGGCTGAAACTTTCCAACGAAATAGGCTCTGTATATGTAATCTTGGTTTCGGTCTGTATATCTCCGGCAGGTGTTTTTAAGATAACATATCCTTCCTCTGCTTCTTGCGGAACGGTGACACGGATTTCACGGTCGCTGATGACCTGTATGTCGGTGATATCCGCACATCCGGGTATGGATATAGCAGTCACTTGATTCATGCCGCTACCGATGAAACGGAGTTCTCCTCCACGTGCTACCGGGCACGGGCCGAATACATTCAGGCTGATACCTCCTGTGAATTGGTTGGTATCTACATCGTCACCTTGGCAGGATGTGAAGGATATACCGCTTCCCGTAAGAAGCAACCCTGCCAGGCAAAGTGTTAAGATTCTATTTGTTTTCATTGTTGATACATATTAATAAGGTTAATACATAGGTACGATACGCACGTTGTCAATGCAGATAGTCGGGTTACATGCCGTACCGGTCACTCCTCCGCCATATACAAAGATAGTCAATCCTGTAATATCTGTTGAGGAAAGTGCGTTAATAGCTGTTCCGGATGAACCGAAACGGAATTCAGACAATGGAATGGTCACTGTAGTCCAGCCGTCGGTGGTGTAGCTTCCGGATGACTGCCACGGAATCCAAAGTGCGCGTGGGAAAGTTTCGTTCTGGAAGAAGCTGTTGTTTTGGTTCGAACCGCTTACTTCGCTGTTGGTTGTCAGCATGATTTGCATCGCGCAGGCACTCCAGGCATCTGGAATGTTGACTTCGAACTTGAATTGCAGGTTATCCAAATCATTGAATTCGGTCAACGTATTCAGGTAAGGAGTATCATCGTCTCCATTTGGCCAGTATTCGAAAGCGAAATGGCTGTCGTCCCACGTATTGTTGTCTAAGCTACCTTGGAAAATCAGGTAGTTATTGTCTATCGGGGTGACCTCTGTCAAGATACCGATGGTAGGTGCGTGCCAGCCGTTGTAGTTGTACAAGGCATCGTCGCCATCGTTGTCGAAGTCGAATAATATATTACTTTCCATATAACGGAAGGTAGACTGTCCAGTTCCGTAAATGGAGGTGGCATTGATATAGCCGGTCGATGCTCCTTGTGGAATCACGAAACTGACAGCATTTAAGCTGATGTTGGTGATTTCGGTTACAGGTACATTACCCATCGTAATGGTGAGCGGCACATTCGGGTCATCAATGAAATAGTTTCCGCTGATGGTGACTTCCGTTCCCGGAATAGCGTACTCGTTCGTCATCGCAGTGATTTGCGGTTCAGGCACTTGAATGTTGAAATCATATGCCACTGTATCTTTATCGAGATTGACCAAATACATCTTGTTGGTTACCACGCTGGGAATTCCTGAGGGAACATCTACGATAATCGTATGGTCGGTCATCAGGCTGGTGTTCAGAATGGCTTTCTGGTCGTTGAAGTATAGCTCATACACACTGCGCAGGTTGTCGCCCACAATACAGATGGTGTTCGACAAGTACGATCCTGTGATGAGAGAGTCTGCCACTTCCGGGTCGGGCAAGCGTACATAATGTACGGTAGGCAGCCCTTCGGCTATTTCGTATTTGTCCGGCTCATCTTCGCACGATGTCATCGCCACTCCTGTAAAGAGGATGGTCAATAGAGCCAGTTTTTTGACATATTTTGTTGTTTTCATTGTTTGATTCGTTTAAAAGGATTAATAACTGTATTCGCTGCGTACATCCACATGAATAGGGTCTTCCATCAAGTGCGGGTTGAACACTACGTCTTCGCTTGGGAACGGAAGGGTGAAGCTGGATACGGTTACATTGGGTTTCACTGCGTTCGGATTGTAGCGGTGTTCATTGGGATTGACGGTGAACGATCCTGTTTCGTAGTATTGTTCGTACAAGTCTGATAGGTTGTAGTACACGTCACGACGTTGGTTAGTCAGTTCATTGATGGCACGTTGTGGGTCGTAATAAGACAAACGTACAAAGTCATACCAACGGTCTCCTTCGCACGCCAATTCCAGACGGCGTTCCTTCCAGACATCTTCCCATGTAATGGATGACGGACGTTCGTAGGTGTTTACCGAACGGTGGCGCACTTGATAAAAGGCATCAATGGCGGATGCGTCGGTTGTAGAGCCGGCATTACCTATTACAGCTTCTGCATAGATAAGGTAGATGTCTGCCAAACGGAGCAGGTGTGTGCTGAGGCTGCTGCGTTGTTGCGCAGGCGATACGCCGGTTGCGGACACGTGATCGTAAGTATCTCCATACAGATTCTTTACCGAATTGGCTCCGGTAGGGCTTTGGTATTGTTGCGGACCTCCTGATGTAGGACTGAAGCAGAAGTCGATGTAGTTGAATCCTCCTTTGTCGGTCCAGAAATAGTCGTAGGTGTCGCCGCACATCATCATTGTAGCTTTGCGGCGTGCGTCTCCGTTATAACGTGTCGGACTGAGTGCGTTTTCGCCGAAAGCATCCTGCAGGTCTACCGAAGGACCATTATACCCGCCCCAACAATTGAACTCATCAAAGCCTACAATGGCAAGTTCGGCTTGCATTTGATTTTGGCAGGTCCATACATCCGAGGATACCCAGTGCCAAGAAAGCAAGCATTCTTCATTGAAGTTATTTGCCAAGCGGAAGATGTCTGAGTAATTTTCCAGCAGATGACGGCCGGAATTGTCGATGACATCCTTGGCGTATGCCGCTGCTTGGCGAAGGTCTTCTTCGTTGCGTGAACCATTCATACCATAACCGGATTTGGTCAGGTAGACCTTTGCCAATAATCCTTTGGCCGTGTATTGGTCAATGCGCCCTTCGGAGTTGGTAGGTGGAAGCAGTTCGATAGCTCTTTCCAACGTCATAATGATATATTCGTATACATCGGGCACTTGTACTTTGTATTTTTCGTTGTAGTTTCCTGCAGCTATGTCTTCCGAGTTGCTGTGCACGATGGGAACGGCACCGAAGATGCGTACCAAGTAGAAGTAAGCCATGGCCTTCCATACCAAACATTCACCAATGCACGTGTTGATGGTTTCGGGAGAAGCGTTGGCGGTGACAAGACGTTCGCGGATGGTATTGGCATACGCATTGACCGACCACAAGGAGTTCGACATATCTACCAGTTCTTGGTCGGTACCGTTCACGGTGAAAGTCAGATAAGGTGATGATCCCCAATAATAATTGCCCGAAAGCACCTCACCGATGCGGAAAAATCCACGTTGGAAATCGAACCAAGGAGAGTTGTAAAGTGGATTGACTCCTTGGATGCACTGTTCATCATTGGCGTAGAAATTGTCCACGTTGTAGGTATCTTCTGCCGGACGGTCTAAGAAGTCTTCACAAGAAGTCAGACCTGTCCCGAAAACTGCTGCCAGTGCCCAATATCTAAAAGTATTCAGTTTCATAATTATCGTCACATTAATAAGGTTAGAAAGAAATGTTCAATCCGAATGAATAAACTGTTGGCGAAGGATAACGTCCATTATCCAGACCGTACACGTTCATGCTGGCGGTACTTGCGCCGATTTCAGGATCGTAACCATCGTAACCGGTAATAGTCAGCAGGTTTTGGATATTGGCATAGATACGCAAGTTATCCAGTCCCCATTTGTTGATGAGCTTGCTGGGGAATGTATATCCCAATGTGATGTTTTTAAGTCGGATGTACGAACCGTCCTCAATGTAGCGGTCACTGATACGGTCGTTGTCGTTCGGATCTTGAATGGAAGCACGCGGAGTGTTTGTGCCGGGGTTCGACACACGTACGTTGGTTATGTCATCATACCAGTTCCATACGGTCACACCGTTCACGTTTACTCCTTGCGAGTAGTCTTTGCCCGGGTCGATGGCAACTATCTGTGCACGGTCGTTTACCGCATTCAGCTGATTTCGCCAAGGCGAGTTCATGTGGGTCAGTTGCATTGCCATGTAGTTGTATACCTTGTTGCCATACGAGCCATTCAAGAAGATGCTCAGGTCGAAATTCTTGTAACGGAAAGTGTTGGTCCATCCGAACGTGAACTTGGGCAGCGGCGACCCGATGTTGGTGCGGTCGTTTTCATCAATGACTCCATCACCGTTCAAATCTTTATACTTGATATCGCCTACCCATACGGTATTGGTGCGGTTGAACACGCCGTCAGCAGGATAGTGTGCAGGTTTTGGAGATGTTTGCAGATCGCGCAAGTCTTCGTACACGCCATCGCATACATAGCCGTAGAAATTATAGAGCGATTCACCCACTTCAGTTACACTCACCACATCGTTCCATTGTCCGTAGCCCACAATTTGCGCGTTGGCTGTGCCGTCCAAGGCGCGGAGTTTGTTCTTGTTGAACGAAATCTGGAAGTCAGAATCCCATTGGAATTCGCCGATGAGCGGATGGGTATTCAAAGTGATTTCCCAACCGGTATTTTCAATGTCGCCGTAATTACCCATTGGAGCGGCAAGTGCCGAAGAAACATTGCCCGATGTTCCCATATAGGACGGTAGCTGAAGAGACATCAACATGTCTTTTGATACTTTCTTATACCAGTCTACTACCAATCCAATACGGTCGTTGAAAAAGCCTAAGTCAAGTCCCACGTTTACTTGTTCCTGCGTTTCCCATTTTACGCCTAAGTTGGCGATGTTTGTCTGGCGGTATCCTAATCCCAATCCGGTAGGCATACGTGAGATGGATGCACCCCAGCGGTATCCGCCGATATTGGAGTTACCGGTTTGTCCCCAGCCAAGACGGAGCTTACCATTGTTGATAACGTTGCGGACAGGCTCGAAGAATGCTTCATTCGAGAAGCGCCAAGAGGCAGCTACAGCATGGAATCCAGCCCAACGGTTGTCGGGACCGAAGTTTGAAGAACCATCGTAGCGATAGGTATAAGTACCTAAGTAGCGGTCGTCGTAATTATAGGTCAGACGGGTAAAGAATGATGCCATCGACGAGCTTCCGAAACCAGAACTGATGGTCGGTGTTCCACTTCCTAAAGAAGGATTGTGTACAGCGTCCGAAGGCAAGTTGGTGTTTTCTACGCGTGTGTTGTCGTAGTTCGAAGCCCACATTTCCTGTCCTACCATTGCCGTAAATCCGTGCTTGTCTATCTGCCCTGTGTAGGTTACGTAGTTTTTCAATTGCCAAAAGGTGCTGTTATTCTTTGAGATAGAACTCATGTTGCTATCCCGCTGCCAGTTGCCTAAGTCTACTCGCGGCTGGTAGCGTTCACCTTTGTTATAACTGATGTCATAGCCGAACTCGGCGTGCCAGGTCAGATTTTTCATCAAAGTTACATCAGCAAAGATGCTTCCGGTCAACTTTTGACGGTAGAGCAGGATTTGGTCCATCATCGCCAAAGCGATGGGGTTGGGATTGGTATATCCTTCGCGCACTACCGATGAGTAGTTCCCGTCGATGTCGTAGATGGGGATGTCGGGCGGCGTGGTCAGAGAGTAGTTGATGATACCCTGGTCACTGTCTGCCAATTTCAAGTCGTCTTTGGTCGATGAATACGTGGCGTTCAAACCGATTTTCAACCACGGTTTCAGTTCGGCATCCAAGTTGGTACGAAATGAGTAACGGTTGAAGCTGGAGCCTATCAACGTACCGTCCTGGTCCATATAAGAACCCGACACATAATACTTCACTTTTTCGCTACCGCCTTGTGCCGACACCTGGTGTTGGTGTTGCAAGGCAGTACGGAAGATGGCATCCTGCCAGTTGGTTCCTACGCCTAAAAGTGACGGGTCACCGTAAATGCTGCTAGGTTCCAGTTCACCCACGTCCACGAAGTCGTTGTAGAAGCTGGCAAATTCGCGCAGGTTCATCATGTCCAGGCGTTTGGTCTGGCGTTGTACGGCTACCATCCCGTCATACGTAAATTTCGCCTCGCCTGTCTTACCACGTTTGGTGGTAATCAAGATAACGCCATTCGCACCTTGCGCACCATAGATGGCGGTAGCGGAAGCGTCTTTCAAGATTTCCATCGATACGATATCTTGCGGGTTGATGGTAGAAAGTGGGGAGATGGTTGATACAGAACCGTTGCCCAGTGCATCGCCCAGTCCGAAGTCGGAACCGCTTTGTCCGCCACCTTGTACAATGACACCATCGATCACATACAGCGGTTCAGCATTAGAGTTGATGGTTGCCTGACCGCGGACACGGATTGAGGAAGCCGAACCCGGAGCACCGGAAGTAGATACAGCGGCCACACCTGCCGCACGTCCCTGAAGCGACTGGTCAAGGTTTGTGATAATGGAGCCTTTGATAGCGTCTTCATCCATAGAAACAGAGGCTCCGGAAAGGTCGCTTTTCTTCATTGTACCATAACCGACAACCACCACTTCGTCAAGCATCTCAGAATCATCCTTCATGACAATATTGTAAGAAGTCTGATTCCCAACCTTGATTGTTTGTGTTGTATACCCGATAAACGAAACTTCAACGGTGGCACCGGGAGCCACGCTCAAAGAAAAATTACCGTCAAGATCAGTGATGACACCGTTGGTCGTCCCTTTCTCCACTACACTCGCACCGATAACCGCCTCACCGGCAGCATCGACAACTTTACCTGTAATCTGCTTTTTTGCCTGCTGCGCAATTTCAGCTTCCGCCGAAGATACAGCCCAAGCATGCGACGCGCCACCCAACAGGAAAGCTGTACAAGCTCCAGCCACCCAGACGCTTCTTTTTACATTTAGCTTCATACTGTGTTTTTGATATGATTAATATTACGTTTACTTGTAGGATAACATGTAAACAGGTTAATAAAGATTGTTTCTTTAAAATACCAGTCCTAAGGTTATCTTATTTTTACAAAGGCAAAAGTAGTAACATTTGCAATAGTGTTATGATACTTTATTATCCATATGTAACACTATCGAAACAACTGCCTTACCAGATATCAGAGGGATTCCTGATGCTGTTGGAAACCCTCTGCATTTCATCAGATTGACTTATCTCAAGAAAAGCGTTCGATGATTTCCATGCACATGCGCCCATTGTGATAAGGGCATTTCCAGAACCCGGCCTTGTCATCTTTCCGATTAACCGTTCCATCGGCATAGCGGCTCCAGTACCACTCTCCGCCTTCGCCGTCTATCAGGTTCTCTTTTATAAACTGCCAGCATTTCAATGCTTTACGCAAAGCGTCTTCGTCATGGAAATATTGATACAGATTGATATGCCCCACCACATTTTCTGCCTGAACCCACCAGTGAAGCTCGCGATCCACTTTCTGTTTGTCCACAAAATTCTCATAAATCATGCTGCCATCCCGGTTCAAGCCTTCATCGGCAGCCTGAGCGATCTTTACTATTACCGGTTCTATTTCTGCCAACAGCCCCTGATCGCCCAGCGCCAACGCCGCTTCATGGATCAGCCAAGAGGCTTCAATATCATGTCCGTAAGAGATTATATGATACTTATTTGACCAATCCTCTTCAAAAAAGAGATTCAAATGTCCGCTTTCCGCGTCAAGTATTCTGGTTACAAATACCTTGATCAGGTTGCGCAGCTGCTTTTCCAGACGTTCGTCTTTCCACACGCGATAAAGATTCGCATACGGCTCCAGAATATGAAGATGTGTATTCATCGTCTTCTTCTCGTTTTCATCCTTATCGCTCAATCTCATGTCCTGTATGGGCTGCCACTCGCGGGTCAATGCTTCTACATACCCGTTCTGCACCGGATCAAAACTGTATTTTTCAATCACCTCAAACAACCGGACCGCATATTCCAAAGCCTCGCGGTCACCGGTGGCGCGGGCATACTCACTCAGTCCGTAAATAGCAAAGCCCAAGGCATAAATCTGTTTCTTGGCATCCGAAGGTGTACCGTCGGCATTCAGCTCCCAGAATATGCCGCCATACTGCTTGTCATAAAAGAAATCCAGCAGATAACGCTTGGCGCGTGTAGCCGTTTCCAGATATTCCGGCTTCTTCAACAGGCGGAAAGCGGCTGAAAAGGTCCACAATATTCTGGCATTCAATATCGCTCCTTTGGGAGCATCCGGATGCAAGCAATTGTTTCCGTCAATGCGTCCGTAAAATCCGCCTTGCTCACGGTCGGTCATCCTATTCATCCAGAACGGTAAAATATCATTCACCAGTTCATCCTTCACTTCTTCACGAAGCGCCTCTAATTTCTTAATCATTTTTCATTGTACGCTTTAAGTTTAACGTTTCGATTATCTCTCTCATCTTTTGTTCGCCCAAGGGATAGCCTATCACGAACAGCATCGAAATGAATGCCGCAGCAGCAGGCAGCCAGCTTAAAAACATCTTTATACCTTGTATCGTTTCCGCGCTCTGAACGGCATTCGCCTGAAATCCGAAATAAGACAGCAGCCATCCCGTAACGGCCGTACCGATAGCCCAGCCGAACTTCTGGCTCATCGACGAGGCACTGAATATCAGACCTGTCGCGCGGTTTCCTGTATTCATCTCCGAATAATCGGCGCAATCGGCATACATCGACCACAACAAAGGGAAAATGCTTCCGGCACAGATACTGATAAGACACTGGAACACAAATATCAAAACCAAGTCATCCTTATCAAACCAATAGAAGACGACGCTCAACACCGTAGCCAGCAACATGGCAACGGCAAAAGTCTTCTTCTTTCCGATCCTGTTGCTTACGGGAGCAGCCAGCACAACGCCAACAATATTTGCCATCTGTCCGACCGACAGGAAAAGGCCGCTCAAGACAAACGACATTCCAAAGAGCGAAATGACATGAAAGTCTTCTTCCACAATAAAATACTTGAAATAATACACCGCAGCGCCGTCACGGATGGAATTGAACACCAGCGACGCTATGCCGGCGCCGAAAAGCACCCACCAGGGACGGTTGCGGAACAAGTCGCGCACATCCTCCTTCAGTGAACTTTTCACTTCCCTGATCGGTTTCACCCGTTCTTTCGTCCATGAAAAGCAGCCGAAGAAAAGCAACACACACATCGCCGCTATCACAACCACCGCCATCAGCCAGCCATACTGCTGGTCCGCCATATCGGAACTGTGCCCGCTGAAGGCGTTCGCCATCGGCATAAAGAGCAGAAGAGCGATGAAACTTCCCAGATAGGCAAACATCATGCGGAAAGTGGACAAGGTTCCGCGCTCCTTCGGATCAGGGCTCATCACGCCCAAAAGGGAAGCGTAAGGAACATTGATTCCCGAATAAACCATCATCATCAGCGAATAAGTAATATAGGCATACGCCAGCTTGCCCGCATCGCCAAACGGCGGCGTGTAAAAAGTAAGTACCCCAATCAAGCCGAAAGGAACGGCCAGGAACAGCAAATAAGGACGGAACTTGCCCCAACGACTGTCTGTTCTATCTGCAATAATACCTATTACCGGATCAAAAACCGAATCCCAAATTCTTGTGACTAAAAACATTGTTCCGACCATCGCGGCAGGAAGCCCGAATATGTCCGTATAAAAAATCATCAGATAGGCTCCAAACAACTTCCAGAACATGGAAGAAGCCATATCGCCTAATCCATAGCCTATTTTCTCTCTAAGTGTTATCATGGCAGTACTTACTTTTATTATTGTCATTTCATGATCGCCATATTGCGGTCAATCAATTTCTTCAAGGTTTCAACAGATGCCGACGTTGACAGTCCGTCCTCCGGAGTATTCATACAATAGTCAACCAGCTTATCAACAGTAGAAACGGCAACATGCATGCGCGTATCGGAAGATGCATAATAAATATACACCGTACCGTCCTCGTCTACTATCCAGCCGTTGGAGAACAACACATTTGAAACATCGCCCACACGCTCCTCTCCTTCCGGAGCCATAAAATAACCGCCCGGCGATGCAATCACTTGGGTGGGATCTTCAAGAGATGTCATATACATGTATAGCACATAGCGCAGCCCGGCAGCACATCCGCGGACACCGTGCGCCAGATGAAGCCACCCTTTCGGCGTTTTGATGGGATGCGGGCCTTCCCCGTTCTTCACCTCCTTTATGGTGTGATAATAGCGGCTTTCAATGATTTTCTCTTCCTTCACCTCCGCATGGGTGATATCCTCTACCAAGGCCCAGCCGATGCCTCCGCCGCTTCCGGCATCGATAAATCCGTCCTGCGGACGGGTATAGAACGCATACTTGCCGTCAACAAACTCCGGATGAAGCACCACATTGCGCTGCTGGCTTTTCGACTTCAAGTCGGGCAGACGCTCCCAGGTCTTCAGGTCTTTTGTGCGGGCAATGCCGGCCGTGGCCGTAGCAGACGACAAGTCACCCGCAGGCGCATTGCTGTCATGACGTTCCGCACAGAAAACGCCATAAATCCATCCGTCCTCATGAGCGGTCAGCCGCATGTCATAAATATTGGTAGCCGGCACCACATCATCCGGCATAGTGACCGGGTAGTCCCAGAAACGGAAATTGTCTACCCCGTTCGGGCTTTCCGCCACCGCAAAGAAAGATTTCCGGTCAACGCCCTCCACGCGCACAACCAACAGATATTTTCCATGCCATTTGATCGCGCCCGAATTCAGGACAGCGTTTACGCCAATGCGTTCCATCAAGTAGGGATTGGCCTTTTCGTCAAGATCATACCTCCAGAACACCGGCGCATGAGCGGCCGTCAACACCGGATATTTGTAACGCACATACACGCCGTTGGATTCCTCAACCGGCTCATTCTTCCGGGAAATCAACGCTTCGTGCTTGGCAAACAAAGCCTTTACTTTCTCATCAAAGTTGTTCATAGTCATAACTCTTCGTTTTCATTAGTATTGTTGAAATTAATTTTATTGAAATCGTTCAGGAAAAGCGTTTTCGGACTCTCATAGAACTTCACGAAGTCAGCTTCCGAAGCATGCCCCGGGTAAGGAGCGTAAAAATGATTTTCACGCTCGCGGGCATTGCGCCAGAACAGCACGTAACTTACCGGATACTTCTCTGCCAAAGGCAGCAAAGTCTGTGTCCACCATACCGAATCGGGAATGGTTTCATAACCGGTTTCGGTGACTGCCATCGGCTTCTGATGGCTCACGCTCACCTGCTGCATCACACGCAGCACGCCGTTCATGCTCTTGAGATAGGCGTCACGGTCGAACTGATAACCGTCCACCCCGATCAGATCAATGATGCTGTCGCCCGGATAACGTTCCAGATATGCCGCAGAATCCTGAGGCTCCGTACCCGGAGAATAAGCATAGAGCAACTGGCTGGCTCCCTTTTCCTGCATACGGCTATATGTCATTTCCCAAAGACGCTTATATTCATCGGCCGAGCACAAGTTCTGCCCCCACCAGAACCAGCTTCCGGTATGCTCGTGCCACGGACGGAACAATACGGGAACTTTCACTCCATCTGCCGTCCGGATTGAATTGAAGAAATCGGCAACCGCATCCAGCCATCCCATGAATTTCTCATGATTCGCCCCTCCGGGCAACACCGACTTCACGACCGTGGAGTCAGACACGTCCCACGAATCCTTCCCTGTGAGCGGATTGTCCGCATGCCAACTGAAAGAAACGATTCCGCCCCGCTCATATTGAGCCACCGTTTCCTTGCGGATCCGGTCAAACGGCACTTTGTCGAGGTTCATCTCACCTCCCAGCTCAATACGCCCCAGATCGAACGACATCACGGCCGGATAATCGCCGCACACGCTCTTTATGTCGCTGCGTGCTGAATCGCCCTCCCATCCGATGCCATACACCGGGTCATCGTGGTGACCGACCATAAAGCCGAACTTCGGCACATTCTTCAACTGCGCTTCAAGAAATCTCGCTTCCGGCGTTTTGCTGTTGTCCGTCACAGCAGGCTCTGTCGAGCAAGAGGCGAATGCCGCCAACATCACCGCCCCTGTCATAACCTTCAAGTTCATACTACTTAACTAATAGGATTCAGTAATCTGTTTTCGTTGTCTTTTCGTAAGTGCAAAATTAGGCGAGTCGGCGCAAAAAGAACAATACTATTTTAGCCAAAAGCAATACAAGAAATAAAAAGCGGAAAAACGCTGCCGCACATACGCCAATGCGCACCCATCCTTCCGGCAAACCGGAAGCTGCAAGGGAAAAAGGCAGAAACAAGCCGGCAAAAACTCCGTTCCACAGCGTGGTTTATATAATCCACAGCGTGAAACATACATTCCACAATGCGGTTTATACAATCCACAACGTGGAATACAGAATCCGACGGCATCATCCTGACTTTTCCGCACGGAAAGCCGGCTTTTGTTCCCTGAGCGAACGGAGCAGAAGCCGGCTGCAAACAAAAGACAAACGGTCAGATGAGCACCCGTTTCTTCCGGTAATTCTCACGGAACTCTTTCGGCGAGCAGGATTTCTTCTTCCGGAATATCCGGTTGAAATTCGACAGGTTGTTGAATCCGCACTCATAGCAGATTTCGGCTATCGACATGGTAGAATCCACCAGCAGCCTTACAGCATATCCCAGACGGATGTCAATGATATAGTCCGACAGGCTTTTCCCTGTGCGCAACTTGAAGAAACGGCTGAAAGCCACCCCTGTCATCCCCACCATCTCGGCAAGCTGGTTGAGCCGCACCTCCTCCTGATAGTGTTCGCTGATATAATGCTGCACTTTCTGAATCCTCCGGCTGTTGGACTGCACCTCGATTTTCGCGAATGAAGAGCTTGAGAGCGTGCGTGCCTGGTCTACGAAGAAAGACAGTTCATACAGCAGCGAAAGGAAGCTCAGCACCGCATAGAAGCCCTTCTTCTCCGAGAGGGTGTCTATCTGCGAATAAATCTTCATGATAGCAGAAATGGGAAAACAAAGGCCGTTCTTCGCCCTGTTCAGCATTTCCTTCACCCGGTCAAACTGGTTGGTATTGATCAGGCTGTCAAAGAAATGGGACGAGAACTGTATCGTCACCTCGCGGATGTCCGGAGAATGGCAGTCGCCCTGCTCCCAGCAATGCTCAAGATCAGAACTCGTTATCAGCACCAGATCATAGTCGGAAGTGGATTCAACGGAATCTCCCACAATCCGTTTCAGGCCCTTGCCGTGCTCGACGAAGTTAAGCTCAAATTCCTTGTGGCAATGTATCGGATAGGTGAATTCCGTCTTCCTTCTGTCTGCAATATAAAAGCAGTCCTTGTCTGAAAGAGGAGTTATTTCACGGATGATATGCGAATCGTCAAGTTTGTCCATAGCAATATCTTTTTTAACAAAGCGTTTCTCAAAGCAAAATTAAAAAGTTTCCGGCAAGCCGCAAATATTTCATGAGGAATTGATAAAAAAATACCAGTCAGTCACATGCAAAACGCTTATTTTTGCACTTGTAATAATCATCTAATATCATCAATGCACATGAGAAGAAAAATGTATTTGCTCACAGGACTGGGCCTGCTGTCCATGGCTCTTTCGGCCGAAAACATCTGCGTTTCCACGCCGAATACTTCGCTCGTGATAAACGCATCCGAAGGACAGGAACTGAAATTCATCTATTACGGTGAAAAACTATCTGAAGATGACCTGAAGAATATCAGCAGTTCGGGCCTGCCGCAGTTTCCGGCATATCCCGTATACGGAATGAACTGCCCCGGCGAAGCGGCACTGGCCGTGAAACATGCCGACGGAAACATGTCGCTCCAGATGGAAGTGGAAAAAACGGCTTCACGGACCGAAAACAATGCGGTCATTACAACCATAACCATGAAAGACAAGGTGTATCCTTTCTACATCGATGTCTGCTACAAAGCTTATCAGGATGCCGATGTCATTGAAACATGGACCGAAATCAGCCACGGAGAAAAAAAGCCGGTGGCACTGAACCAGTTCGCTTCGGCCTACCTGCCCATCCGCAGAGGAAACGTATGGCTCTCGTCGCTTTATGGCTCGTGGGCAAACGAAGGGCGTCTGGCACAAGAAGCGCTCGAACCGGGCATGAAGGTCATCAAGAACAAGGACGGGGTGCGCAACTCGCATACGGCCCACGCTGAAGTGATGTTCTCGCTCGACGGACAACCGCAGGAAAACTCAGGCAACGTAATCGGTGCCGCGCTCTGCTATACGGGCAACTACAAGCTGAGAATTGACACGGACGACAGCGAATACCATCAGTTCTATGCCGGAATCAACGAAGAGAACTCGGCCTATACACTGGAAAAAGAAGAAACGTTCCGCACTCCGGAACTGGCCCTCACCTACAGCAAAGAGGGACTGAGCGGAGCCAGCCGCAATTTCCACCGCTGGGCACGGCTCCACAAGCTGGCGCACGGAAACCAGCTTCGCAAAATCCTGCTCAACAGCTGGGAAGGCGTGTATTTCAACATCAACCAGAAAGGCATGGACCAGATGATGGCCGATATCGCCTCGATGGGAGGAGAACTGTTTGTCATGGACGACGGATGGTTCGGCGACAAGTACAAGCGAAACAGCGACAACTCGTCCTTGGGCGACTGGGTGACAGACACGACCAAACTTCCGAAAGGTATCGGGGGACTGCTGGCCGACGCCAGGAAAAACGGAGTGAAGTTCGGCATCTGGATCGAGCCGGAAATGGCAAACACCACCAGCGAACTCTATGAAAAGCATCCGGAATGGATTCTGAAGGCTCCCCAGCGTGATCCGGTGCTGGGACGCGGAGGAACGCAGGTCGTGCTCGATCTGGGCAATCCGGAGGTGCAGGATTTCGTGTTTGGAGTTGTAGACAATCTGATGACAGAATACCCCGAAATAGACTACATCAAATGGGATGCGAACATGGGCATCATGAACCACGGCTCGAATTTCCTGAACAAAGACAAACAGAGCCACATGTACATCGAATACCATCGCGGTCTTGAGAAAATCTGCCAGCGCATCCGGACCAAATATCCGGATCTGACCATTCAGGCCTGTGCCAGCGGAGGCGGACGCGCAAACTACGGCTATCTTCCTTACTTCGACGAGTTTTGGGTGAGCGACAACACCGATGCCTTGCAAAGGATCTACATGCAGTGGGGAACGTCTTACTTCTTCCCGGCCATCGCAATGGCTTCGCACATCAGCGCTGCTCCGAATCATCAGACATTCCGGACCATTCCGCTGAAATACCGCATCGATGTGGCCATGAGCGGACGCCTGGGAATGGAAATCCAGCCGAAGAACATGACCGATGAAGAAAAAGAACTCTGCCGCAAAGCAATCGCAGACTACAAGACCATCCGACCGATTGTGCAGTTCGGCGACATCTATCGCCTGATTTCTCCTTACGACCGACTGGGTGTGGCTTCACTGATGTACACTTCACCGGAAAAAGACAAAGCGGCATTCTACTGGTGGAAAACGGAAACATTTGTCAACCAGCACATACCGCGTGTCAAGATGGCGGGACTGAACCCGGAGAAACGCTATCGCATCCACGAATTGAACCGGATCGACAACACCCCGCTTGCGTTCGAAGGAAAGACATTCAGCGGAGCGTTTCTGATGAACAACGGCCTGGAAATCCCATACAGGCACAACGTTGACTATCATAAGCAAAACGACTACGCCAGCCGCGTGCTCTATCTGGAAGCTGTGAACTGAAAAAAGAGAGATGCTGAGAGAGGCTGCGCCAGAAATGAAAGTTGGTTTTCATGTTGGCGCAGCCTCTCTGCAACAAACAGACGTAAACGCATACGGCTCAAGATGCCATCACCACTTCACCGCCTCATTCAGGATATTTCCATCAGCAGCATCCTCGGCCGCAAACGTATGAGCCTTGTACTGCACACACAACATGACCAGCGGCTTTGTTCCATTGTTGCGGACAGAACGTCTGCCTTCGGGAGATACACGGACCACCGTACCTTCTTCTACAGGAAACACTTTGCCATCCACCTGAAACTCTCCCTTTCCGCTCAGAAAGAAGTACAACTCCTCGTGATTCTTGTGCGTATGCAAAAAGCCGGTTTCCGTTCCCGGACGGAATGACTGGAACGAAAATTCGCTTCCTGTAGCCTGCAGAGAAGATCCCCCAAACACTTTACCCGGAATCTTCACGTCCGGACCCAGCTGCAATTCATAATCACCCAATTCGTTCATTTTGCCGACACTTATAGCCGCAAAATTCTTGGCCTCAGCCACTTTCTCGATCTGTTTCATAACCTGCTTCTGTTTTATGTTTCTACAGAACAAATATAGAAGCATTTTTCAGCGCATACAATAAGGCACCTGCACCACAATCAGTTACCTGAATGAAACTATTGTTGAATATGAAAGACTTCCATTTTCAACTTTAACTATTTTTCATACAGCATAATGAACCAGCGCCGCCTCCAAAAGAACACCTTCCCCCGCAAAGTCCAAAGCACATCCCCATCCGCCAAAGCTATCCGTCCGTCCAGCATCCCACACAACGAACGCAAAAAGGCACGGAAACGCAGAGAACAATAAACCTCCGTGCTTCCGTGCCTTGGCGTTTGATTTACATTTCAACCTCTGCACCCAAAGGCAGAAGCTGTCCATTACATATCATGCAGACTGATCCG